>CAYVXS010000015.1:0-16405 GCA_964454885.1 uncultured Pirellulales bacterium | reverse complement strand
CAAATAACCTTATAACAGTAACATTTGGAAATATTGTAGGAGGAGCCATTTTCGTCGGCGTTGTTTACTATTTCCTCTATGTACGCGGTACAAACACAGAAGCCAGTTAAACACAACATGACCTTTTGTTCAGATTGTAAAGAAACAGAAAGGGTAATAATCTGATGAATACTTCAGTTGTTTCAGAAACGAATAATCATGAATGCAAAGGAAAGTTATACCAACCCTTCTTTTGCAAAGTAGAGTCTGTTAAAGATTTGACTGCCACGGAAAAGCTGTTTAGGTTTGCCAGGGAAGATGGCCTGCATTTTGGCCACAAACCCGGCCAGTTTATGCAGGTATCTATGATAGGTATCGGCGAGGCTCCGATTTCGGTTTCCTCGTCACCAACTCGCGGTGATTATCTTGAAATGGGCATTCGCAAGACAGGGACTCTAACCAATGCAATGCATGAACTTAGAGTTGGAGATAGAATAGGTATGCGAGGGGCATTCGGAACTTTCTTCGATACCGATGCAATGAAAGGAAGAGACCTGCTACTGATTTCGGGCGGTTGCGGTCTTGCTCCAATGCGGGCCTTAATTCAGTTCGTTGAAGATAACAGGGATGAATTCGGCGAGGTAACAATTCTTTATGGAGCGAAATCTCCCGGCGATGTGTTATACAAGGACGAACTGGCAGAATGGCAGAATTCAAAGAAAGTAGAATGCCGGGTTACTGTTGACAATGTCCCAAAAGGTACATGCTGGGATACTAATGTCGGTGTGATTACAAAACTGATTCCACCTTTGAAAATCGACGTTGCTGCGACAACAGCGGTTATTGTAGGCCCGCCGATTATGTATAAATTCGTGATTATGGAACTAAGCTCAAAAGGCCTCGAAGACAATAATATAGTCGTTTCTCTTGAGCGATACATGAAATGTGGAGTCGGCAAGTGCGGACATTGCACGATTGACAATCTATACTGTTGCATTGACGGCCCGGTCTTTACTTTGGATCAAGTCTCAGGTTTGAGAGGTGCTATATGAAAAAAGTACTCACTACGTGTCCATATTGTGGTACCGGATGTATGTTCTATCTCGATGTGGGCGAGGATAACACTTTAGTGGGAGTTGAGCCAAGCAGCGAGCATGTTGTTGCCAAAGGTCAGCTTTGTGTAAAAGGATGGAATGCATATCATTTTGTTAACCACCCGGACAGGTTAACTCAACCGATGATCAAAAAGAACGGCAAAATGAAACCGGCCTCCTGGAATGAGGCTCTTGACCTTGTTGTCAGCAAACTAAAGGAAATCCAGTCAAATTATGGAAATGATTCAGTAGCGTTCTTCTCCTCTGCGAAAACAACTAACGAAGAAAACTACCTGATGATGAAATTGGCCAGGGCCGTCTTTAAGACAAACAATGTTGACCATTGTGCAAGGCTTTGTCACTCTTCGACGGTTCTCGGATTAGCGGCAACATTTGGCTCTGGTGCAATGACAAATTCCATCTCTTGTATGGAGCAGGCGGATTGTATTTTTGTTACAGGCTCGAATACCACCGAACAGCATCCTCTGATTGGTTCGAGAATCATCGAAAATGTCACTAAAAGAGGCGCAAAGCTTATTGTTGCCGATAACCGCAAGATTCGACTCGCCCGCCTGGCGGATATCCATGTCCGCTGGAAAAATGGAACCGACGTTGCTTTTCTTAACGGTATCATGAATGTAATTATCTCCGAAGGTTTGGAGGATAAGGAATTTATCAAAACCCGTACAGAGAATTACGAAGAATTAAAGAAAACTGTTGCGAATTATCCGCCGGAAAAAGCCGCTGAAATTTGCGGTATTACACCGGGCGAAATTGTTCGGGTCGCCCGGATGTTTGCAAAAGCTAAAAAAGCTATGATTGTCTATTCGATGGGTATTACTCAGCATACTCATGGTGTTGATAATGTAAAGAGTTGCGCCAATCTGGTGATGCTTACCGGCAATGTTGGATTGCCTGGAACAGGCGTCAATCCTCTCCGAGGCCAGAACAACGTTCAGGGAGCATGCGATATGGGCGCGTTGCCTAATGTTTACAGCGGATACCAGAAAGTTACTGAGCCCGATATAAGGAAAAAATTCGAGAAGGCCTGGAATGTGACAGATTTACCCGGAGAGGTCGGTCATACGGTGACCACCGCAATCGATGCGGCGGCGGAAGGCGAGCTCAAAGCTCTGTATATTATGGGTGAAAATCCAATGATGTCCGACCCGGACCAGAATCATGTTAGAAAGGCACTCGAAAAGCTGGACTTTATCGTAGTTCAGGATATCTTCCCCTCGCCGACAACCGAATATGCCGATGTGATATTACCTGCCGCTTCCTACGCGGAAAAGGATGGCACTTTTACATCCACTGAGCGAAGAGTACAAAGGGTACGCAAAGCAATCGAACCCATCGGTCAGAGCCGGGCTGATTGGGAAATTCTCTGTGATCTCGCACAGCGGGCAGGCTATAAAGGAATGAAATATAATTCAGCCAGTGAAATTATGGACGAAATCACGGCTGTAACTCCGATTTATGGTGGAATGCAATATAGCCGCATTGATAAGATTGGTTTGCAGTGGCCCTGCCCTGATAAAGAACATCCTGGCACACCTGTCCTGCACTCCGGCAAGTTTTCCCGCGGATTAGGACTTTTCAGTCCTGCTGAATATAAACCATCTGCAGAGCTGCCCGACGAAGAATATCCTATGGTACTTTCAACCGGTCGATGCTATTTCCACTTCCACACCGGTACGATGACCAGGCGGTCACGATTACTGGATCGTGAAGAACGTTTTCCTTATATCGAGATAAATCCCGAAGATGCCAAGGAGCTGGGAATCAAAGATCGTTTTTGGGTATATGTGACGACTCGTCGAGGTGAAGTTAAAGCTATGGCTCGTGTGACCGATGTGGCTAAAAAAGGCGTATTGTTTATGCCATTCCACTTCGAAGAAGGCCCGGCAAATCTCTTGACAATAAATGCTTTGGACCCCGTCGCAAAGATCCCGGAATACAAAGTATGTGCCGCAAAGATAAGGAGCGCTTAATGAAGATATTGACGATAAAGCAAATAGAATCATTTTTAAGATCGATGGAATCGGATTATGATGTCCGGGTGCCGATCAAACTGCATGATAACTCCAGAACTTTGGGCAAGCCCGGCAAAGGTTCTTTGGCTATTTCCGGCGGGCGCATACCCCAGAAGATTACTAATGTATTCTTCCCACAGTCAGAGACAGTCTTGGCCGCCAGCTCGGAAAAGATAGAACATTCAATGCCCCCGGCTAAACCTTTGTTTGTAGTAGGTTTCACGGCTCAAGATGCGGATTGTCTAAAATTTATCGATCGTTTTTACAGCGAAAACTACCATGATGATATTTACTTCAATAAACGTCACAATGCGATAATCGTTTGTGTATCGGGCCGATGCGGCAAAAACGGCGAGTTTTTGAAGATTGCAGATGGAAACTGCGATATCGAATTGATTTCCGACGGCAAAAATTATCTGCTTGCAGCATACACAGATACGGGTAAAGCATTGGCTGAAAAAGCACAAGGCGTTCAGGCGGATGAAGATTTGTTAAGACAACTCCGAAAAGAATCTGATGCTTTACCGACCGATGACCTTGAGCTTATTCAAAAGGCTTCGAAACTTTTGTTGGATGAAAAAGTACCGGATGAATTCTGGGAAAGTATTTCGAATCGCTGCATTGCCTGCACATCCTGCAATCTGTATTGTCCGACCTGTACTTGCTTCGATGTATTCGACCGTAAATCCGAAGATAAGGTGAACCGCTGGCGGATGTGGGATTCCTGTCAGCTTGACGGTTTTATGCGGGAAGCCAGTGGACATAATCCTATGGGATCGGAGAGTCTTCGGACTCGTCGCCGAATACATCATAAATTAGCTGCGGATCCGATACGCTGGGGCCAGATAACATGCTTGCTATGTGGTCGCTGTGACGAAGTCTGTCCGACAGGTATTGGTATAAAAGCGGTATGCAAAGAAATGGTTGAACAATACGGATCGTAATGAGAAAAGATTTAAACAGACTTGAAATCGGCGGAGTGATATTAGCCGGAGGTAAAGCCCGTCGTTTAGGCGGCTTGACGAAAGGGTGTATTGAAATCGGAGAAAACATTTCTATTGTCGAGCAGCTAATAAATGAGCTGAAAAATGCAGGTATCGGTAATATTGTTATCGTCGCGAATAATTCTGCACCTTATCAGCATTTGGGTGTTGAAGTTCTACCCGATATCAGACAAGGTATCGGACCTCTCGGAGGTATCGAAACCGGGCTTGTGCATTTCACCGGCGAAGCTGATGCGGTCATGTTTGTTCCATGTGATATGCCGAATATAACCTCAAAGGAGATGCTGGTATTGAAAGAAGCTTTTATAAAAACAGAAAAACCTGTTGTGTTTGCGAATACAACAGGTTTTTTTTGGCATCCGTTATGCGCAGTTGTGCATAACCGTTTGAAGAATAAAATTTCTTCTGCTATAGACGATGGTCGGCGAAAGGTTCGAAGTATCTGGCAACAGCTTAAAGCCGAAGCCGTACCTTTCGATAATGATACCCCATTTTTTAATATCAATAATTTTGAAGACATGAATAGATGGGAAAAAGAGTATCGAAATGAAAAAGAAAATATATACGGAAATATCGACAGCACAAAAGCTCCGAGAATTTCTCGATAAAGACGAAATAAATCTCGAGGTCGTAACCGACACGCAAGGCGATGTTGAAGTTATGAAATGTGCTGAGCCGAAAGAGAGCAGCCTGGATATTATTTATTCGGGCGGCTGGATAACCTGTGAAACGGCTCGCAGTCTGGCAAAAAAAATAAATATATCGTTAGGGCAAATGGGAAAGCTGTTAAACCATCTGGATGTTAAGATTCGACATTGCAGTTTAGGGTGCTTCAAATGAGTATAATCTGGACAATTTGTGGTGCCGGGAGGGGTGTCGGCAAGACTACGCTTGCTTTGCAATTGTGTAAAGTGCTTTCGGATAGCGTTTATGTCAAATGTGGGCATGGCAAACCAAAATCTCACAAGCACTGTAATTTTTACAGTAAGATAGCTGATTTGGAAGCTTTTATCGAAAGATCCGAAAACTCCTGTAAGCATATTATAGTGGAGTCAAATGCCTTTGCCGTTTTGAGACGGGGGGACATTGTTATATTTATTGACGGTATCACAGGAGAAACGAATTTCCGAAAAGACAGAGAGCAACTTCGCTCGGCGGCGGATATTAAAATTTGCAGGGATGTATATGTAACAACCTGGAATAAAGTCCTTTCCGACAAAATCGGCCCCGGGAAAATCTGCGATGACGTGTGTAATTTGCTAATCGAACATAAGCATTATCTTTTCGGTTCGACTCCGACCGTGCGGAGCAAAATATGGTTTGAGTCTGACGGCACTCATATTTTCGGCAGTGGCTTGGCCAGGCTCCTTGAAAATATCGATCTTTTAGGCACTCTGCAGGATGCCGCCAGGGCCTCGAATATGAGCTATCGATATGCATGGGACCTGATACGCATGGCTGAAAGTCATTTTGGAAAAGTACTGATCTATCGTCATACCGGCGGCCGGTCCGGAGGAAGCTCGGAGCTGTCTTCCAATGGTTTACATATACTTAAGGTTTTTAAGCAACTCAATAAGCAGGTTGCTGTTTTTGCGGATAAGAAATTTGCAGAGCTTTATACTTGAGAAGAACAAAATGTCCGAAAACAGAGAAATGATTTTACTGGATGAAGCCCTTGGTATTGTCGAGGAAAAACTGGCAGACATAACATTGCCGGTCGAAACGATTTCAGTTCGAGAAGCTCAGGGTCGTGTATTATGCGAAAATCAAACAGCCAGCCTTGACTTGCCTGCTTTTAATAAATCTGCAATGGATGGTTATGCGATTCTCGAAGGCGACAAGCGCCGGGAATATCGACTTATAGAAACTGTTCCTGCAGGTAAAACACCTACTAAAAGGCTGGAGTCGGGCACAGCTATAAAGGTTATGACCGGTGCGCCGGTTCCCGAAGAAACCGGGCAGGTTATTATGGTCGAGCAGACCCGGGAATCCAATGGGAAAATAAGTATCGTTTCACATTCCGAAGAGACTCATATTTGTCGAAAAGGCGAAGACGTTAAACGCGGTGATTTGGTTCTTAAAGCTCCTGCTGTATTAGGCCCTGTTGAAATAGCCGGTCTTATATCTGTCGGTATTACCGAAATAAAAGTCACCAAAACAGTACGCATAGCGATTTTATGTACCGGTAACGAGATTGTGGATTCTCCTGAAAATATAGTATCAGGCAAAATTATGAATTCTAACGGGCCTATGCTCGAAGCTTTATGTCGAAAATACTCTCTTGATGTCACTGTTAATACGGTTGTCAAAGATGACAGAGACGCCACTGTTTCAGCGATTGGGACCGCATTAAATGATTCGGATATTGTTGTTCTCTCAGGCGGTGTTTCGGTAGGCGACTTTGATTACGTGGCAGAGGCGGTAAAACTATCGGGTCTCGATTTACATTTCAATCGTTTGGCAGTCAAGCCGGGCAAGCCTATGACTTTTGCTTCTTCGGGCGAAAAGGTTGCTTTCGGATTACCCGGTAATCCTGTTGCAGTTTATTTGATGTTTCATCTGTTCGTATTGTATGCAGCCAGGCTTATAGCTGGGATAAGGACTAAAGCGCGTTATGTCACGCTGCCGCTTGCCGACGATTTTCACCGTCGCAAATCCGAGCGTATGGCGTTTCTGCCCTGTCGTTTAAAACCCGATGGTTCACTGGTGCCTGTCGATTACCATGGGACAGCTCACCTGCTCGCCCTTATGGATTGTGACGGTTTTTTCACTGTTCCGATAGGCGAAACTGATATTCATGCCGGTCAGGAGGTTAGTTTCCTGAGTATAAAGGATGGTTTCCAGTGATAGACAGCTTTGGCCGAAAAATTAACTACCTGAGAATATCAGTAACCGATCGATGCAACCTTCGATGTCGTTATTGTATGCCCGAAGACGGTATCGAACTTTTAAGACATAATGACATTATGTCTTTCGAGGAAATTATTGAAGTAACTGAAACCGCGGTTGCGATGGGTATTACAAAAGTAAAGCTAACCGGAGGGGAACCTCTCGTTCGCCGCGGAATATTGGAGCTGGTTAAGGCTATAGCGGCTATTGAGGGCATCAAAGATTTCGGTATGACTACCAACGGCATATTATTAGCTCAGTATGCCCGGGCACTGGCCGATGCAGGACTAAATAGAGTAAATGTCGGCCTTGATACAGTAAATGAGATACGATATCGATGGTTGACACGATGCGGCTGTCTCGGAGAAATTTTTAAAGGTATCGATGCGGCGCAGAAAGCCGGTCTTAATCCTATAAAACTGAATTGTGTGGTTGGACAATTTTCCTCTGATACCGATGTCCGGGATGTTAAGGAATTCGGGAACTCGAACGGCCTGCAAGTGCGGGTTATTAAACAAATGTGTTTTCAGACCGGATGCTTCTCGATAGTAGAAGGCGGCAACGGCGGCGATTGCCTAAACTGTAACAGGCTTCGTTTATCGAGTGATGGTTTCATCCGTCCGTGCCTGTTTTCGGATATATCTTTCAGCGTTCGTGAATCAGGCCCGAAACATGCACTTGAGCTGGCAGTCGCCCAAAAACCCCGGGCGGGAGGGCCCTGCTCGCATAACCTGATGCAGCGGATAGGAGGCTAAAAATGGAAAAATTATCGCATACGGATGACCGAGGCAAGGCAAATATGGTCGATGTTGGAAACAAGAAAATACAACGGAGAACAGCTATAGCAACAGGAACGATATTTTTGTCTGAAAATTCTTTGAACCTCATAAGGGAAAATCAGATTAAAAAAGGTGACGTATTGACGGTGGCACAGATAGCGGGCATTCAGGCGGCTAAACAGACTTCTTCGCTTATTCCGCTTTGTCACCCTCTTACGATAGATAAGATTGACGTAAAAATGGACATCATCCCTGAAGGTGTTATCGCCCGAAGCGAGGTGAGATGCATCGGCCGAACAGGTGTGGAAATGGAAGCTTTAACTGCAATAAACATAGCACTTCTTACTGTCTATGATATGTGCAAGGCGGTCGATAAAAACATGAAAATCGGCGAGATCAGACTATTAGAGAAAGAAAAAGAAGATGTCGAATAACGGCAAAGTAATATCGGTAAATATCTCCGAGGAAAAAGGCACCGTTAAACACCCGGTCAGGGAAATACTGGTCGATAAAAACGGTATTGTCAACGATGCCCATAGCGGCCGGTGGCACCGACAGGTCAGCTTGCTTTCGCAGGATGATATTGACTGTTTTTGTAAGGAAATCGGTCGCAAAATCGCCCCCGGCGAGTTCGCGGAGAATATTACTATTGCGGGCATAGACTTGAATCGGGTGGCAGTTTTTGACAGGTTCAAAATTAATGAAGTAGAGCTTGAAGTTACGCAGATCGGCAAGGAATGTCACGGCGACAGTTGCGATATATACATGCAGGTAGGTAAGTGCGTGATGCCGAAGAAAGGTCTCTTTTGCCGGGTGCTCACGCCGGGAAAAATCAAACCCGAAGATACTGTTGAGTATTTCCAAAAACAGTTAAGAATCTCGATTATTACACTAAGCGACAGAGCTTTCGAAGGGCAATATATCGACAGGTCAGGGCCTCACGCGGAACAGATTCTACAGGGCTACTTTGCCGGTAAACGATGGCACTATCAGGTTAATTACGTTCTACTTCCCGATGATGCCGACAGGCTGAAAAAAGAACTGAGCAAGGCCATAAAAGAAGAAGTTGATGTAATCTTCACGCTTGGCGGCACGGGCATTGGTCCGAGGGATATCGCACCTGAAACCGTTCATGCCGTGTGTGACAAAGTGATTCCCGGTATTATGGAGAATATTCGCATTAAATTCGGGGCCGGTAAACCTTCCGCCTTGCTTAGCCGCAGTGTTGCTGCAATCGCGGGTAAAACACAGATATATGCCCTGCCGGGAAGCGTGCATGCGGTCGAGGAATATCTTAGTGAGATTCTCAAAACACTGGAACATGCGATTTATATGATATACGGGCTGGATATACATTGAAAGAAACAGAATATGGAACATGCTATCGAAATTCCTGACAACATGAAACAAGCGGTATGCTCGAAGCAGATATTTCGCTTTGCTTCTGCGCTGATGACCGGGCAGATACCGGACAAAGTTGTCATCGAGCAGCCTGTGACAATTATGATAGATAAACTCGGGAGCTTTACAGTCATGGCAACACCATCGGATATCGAAGCTCTCGCAGTTGGATTTGTATATTCCGAAGGTTTGATAGACGGTATGGATGATGTTATTGGAGTTTCGACAAAACCTAAATTGCCGAACGTCGTCGGGATTCAGGTGCATGACCCAACGCGAATATCGGTACGTAGAAACATGATTGTGGCCAGCTCATGCGGCATGTGCGGGACACGAAATATCGATAAGATGTTATCAGATATGCCTGCATGTGATACGTCACTCGAAATAAAAAGTGGCGTGCTTATAGAATTGACCGAACGCTTAAAATCAATGCAGCACATATTCCGGATGACCGGCGGTGCTCATGCCGCGGGAATCTTTGATTCATCAGGTAAAATTTCAGCGTTTGCGGAAGACATAGGCAGGCATAATGCTCTTGATAAAGCAATCGGAAAATGTCTTTTAGGCGGACTGCCGATGAAAAGCTGCGCTGTTGCGTTATCAGGCCGTGTGAGCCTGGAAATGATTACCAAGTCTGCCAGGGCAGGAATAGAATTAATTGCGGCGGTTTCGGCGCCGACCTCGTTGGCTATCGAGGCCGCGGAAAGATGGAACATCACGTTGTGTGGTTTTGTCCGGTCGGACAAATTGAATGTTTATACTCATTCGAAAAGAATAACACAGTAAATGGAAAGGAGCTTTAGATGAAAATGTTTGGAAAGATGATGTTATTAATCAGTCTTGTATTTATTGCAGGCTCGCCGGGAAACTCGGTTGCGAGTGATTACATTGCCTGGGATGAACTTACAGAGGACTGCTGGATAGATTTTTTTGACGGGGCCGATCCGCACATGTATCCGGCGAATGCTCAGGATGCAATCGATATCGATATCAGCTATCCCATAGCATTCTCACAGGCCGGCGGCGGCGATAAAGCCAAAGGTATGAATGCGCTTAAATTCGTGCACGGTGGAAGAACCGAAGGAAATATGGTTTCGAGCGACCTAAGTGGAAGCTTCGGAATAAAAAACTCTGGTGACACCAATACATTTACAACTATTCTGATAGTTGTTGCTATTAATGCCGGCTCCCTGGACGAAGATTTTACGATGCAGATGAATGTTCAGGGCCAGGAACCTTATACGCTCGATGTAAATGATTTCTGCTATTACGATAACCCGTACGGCAGGCCGAGCGGTTATTACTCGATTACCGACCCGAATAACGAGCCTTTGGCCTACGCCTTCGATAAGGGAGTGGTCACGGTATATGGTCTTAGTGGCATGTCACCTCTGGGCGTGGAAGAAAGCGTCAATATAGACTATGCGTTCGATTATTTGCCGGGTCCGGCGGTTTTCAGTGTTTACGGTTTTATAGGAACCGATCCGATGCCGACAATTTACCATACAAATAAGGCTTTCCTGGATACGAATGACCCGGGCGGCAAAAAAAATACGATCTCCACTTTCGCGGTAACCGTTAAAGGCGATTTGAATGGTGATCTTAAAGTTGATGTTTCAGATCTGGCAATCATGGTCGATAACTGGACTGTTGAAACGGCTCAGTAAAAAATCAATATGAAACGAAAAAATCGAAATGGTTTTAGTCTGGTTGAGTTGCTGATAACCATCGGGATAATCGGCTTTCTGCTTTCTATCATTGTCCCTGCGCTGGGACGTGCAAGGGACCAGTCCAACCTGATTATTTGCAGAAGCCGTCAAAGAAACCTGGTAATGGGCTGCCTGACGTATTCTGGTGAGCATGATTCGAGGCTTCCCCTCGATAAAAAAATGGATAATCCTCACCTGGAATTGATTAATATACTCAGCACCGGCGATTATGTTGATACGATGGAATGCTACTACTGTCCCAGCGTTTCGGACGAGGATAGCTGTCTTAGTCCGCAAAACTTCGAAGCGGGCAACATAAGCTATTTCTACTTCTGCTTTACCGACAGGCCTGCAAATCGCTATTTAAGTAATTTTTTTCTGAAAAGCATGCCATGGCCCCGCATTCTTCGCGACACTATGTCGCCGAAAAGCTGGGTATTTAGCGATAGCTGGTTCAGCAATATGCCGACTGCGCATCGCTGGTACAAAAAGGGTGTAAATTACACTACCCTGGACGGCTCGGTGCAAATGGTGAAAGAAAGTCCGAGAGAGAAATTCGAATAAGGTTTGATTGTGAAAGAAATCCTGATAGGAATTGACGATACTGATAATCTGACAAGTCCCGGTACCGGCAGGCTCGCCCGGGATCTCTGTAAGGAGCTTGTAAAAAGAGGGTTGAAATCGCTGGGAGTCACGAGACATCAGTTCCTTGTGGATTGCTCGATACCTTATACCTCTCACAACAGCGGAGCGTGTATCGCAGTGGAATGCGACGATATTCGAACCGTAGATTTTGCCTTCGATTACATAGCCTGCATCTCGGCAAAAGGTTCCGATCCGGGAGTATGTATTGCATTTAGCGAAGAAATCTCCGATGAAGTATTTAATTTCGGTAAAGCCGCACAGCAGAGAATTCTTCCAATCGAACTGTCCTTTGAGGTCGCACGAAACAGCAATATTAAATTGCGGGGACTCGGAGGAAATTGCCTTGGCGTTATCGGTGCTCTTGCTTCGGTGGGATTGAGGGCACACGGTAACGACGGTCGGTTTATCGATATGCCCGGCCTGCGAGAGCTGCCTCGTAAAGTCAATTACGGGCGTTTGGTGAAAATTGGTATTGAGCTTGTACATAGAGACGATAAACGCTCGCCCGAGAAGAATGATATATATGACACACTTGATTGGGCGCGTCCGAATTTAATTAATAATAAACCTGTATTGATTGTAGAATGGAGCGAAAAAGAAAATGCCTGGATTCCTGTGGACCGCAAAAAAAGTAAATCTTCACAGCATAATACATAGCCTGCAATTTAAAATGGTGCTTGTATCGATTTCCGTTGGTGTAATGTCAGGATTATTTATTTCCCTGGTTCGTTTGAACCTTGGGATGCCGGGACATAAGGCGTTTTTCTGGATGACACCGGTTCTCATTACAAGACTTCACAGCAGATGCAGGATCGGTGCGACGTTGGGAGGTTTGTTCACAGCCTTAACGACGTATTCGATGGGTGCCAATCTTGCCGGCAGTGTCATAGGTATGCCGATTATTGTTGTTGCCGCTATAATTTTAGACTGGACTGTAAATTTTATCGAGAAAAACAATATTACGGGCTTAATGATGGTCCTGTTTCTTGGAATTGCCGGGGTCATAGCCAATCTCGTTTGTCTGTCGAAAAGAATGATTCTGCCTGCGGGCCTGAGTCCCCATTTTATCTTGGGTGTTTCAGGGACATGGTTTAGGTTGTGCTCCTATTCTTTTTTCGGTTTGCTTGCGGGCGTTGTTGCCGCAATAAGTATTAAATTAAAGGTGAACAAACAAGGTAATTATAAAAGTTTTTGCACCAAATAACATATATTCCAACTATAGATTTATAGTTTTCTGTCCAATTGGCGGTAGCTTATGGCCTCTCCGATATGTTCGGGGGCAATATCCTCGGCTCCGGCCAAATCTGCTATCGTCCGGGCGAGCTTGCATATCTTATCGTGAGCTCGAGCCGACAGGCCGAATTCAGTCATCGCGTGCTTAAGTAACATTTCACCTGCCGAATCGAGTGAGCAGAATTTTTCCACCTGCTTGTGGCTCATTCTGGCATTTGAGTGAATTTTACCATCGCCGAAACGTTTCGCCTGGATGGCTGCGGCCTTAGTGACTTCCCGACGCATTGCAGCCGAGTCGAGCTGGCCCGATCTGGAGCGGAGCTTTCTGAAGCTAATCGCAGGAACGTCAATATGAATATCGATCCTGTCCACTAAAGGTCCCGATACCTTCGAGAGATACCGTTTGATCCGGCTCGGCGTGCAGTTGCATCGTCTGGAATCACTGCCATAATATCCACAGGGACAAGGATTCATCGCAGCAACGAGCATAAACTGGGCCGGGAAGCGGATTGTCTTTTTCGCGCGCGAGACTATTACAAAACCATCTTCCAGCGGCTGGCGTATCATTTCTAAAACATGCCGGGGAAATTCCACGAATTCATCCAGAAACAAAATTCCGAAATGGGCAAGGGACAATTCACCCGGCCGGGGCATAGGGCCGCCGCCGACAAGAGCCGGCCCGCTGGCCGAATGGTGCGGCATTCGCACGGGCCGGATTGCCAGAAGCGCTTTATTTTTACCCAAGAGTCCAACTGATGAATATACGCGGGTGGTCTCAAGCGACTGTTCCAGGGTCAAAGGCGGCAGGATCGTCGCCAGTCTTTGCGAGAGCATCGTCTTGCCGGCCCCCGGCGGGCCTATCATCATAATGTTATGTCCACCTGCGGCGGCTATGGTCAATGCACGCTTGACGGATTCCTGTCCCTTGACGTCGGCAAAATCGACATCGTAACTTGCTTCCACGTTAAAAAGGTCATCGACATCAACGGTTGTCGGCTCTAACGGCAATTGTCCCGACAGATACCCGACAACCTGAGCGAGTGAGCCGACTCCGAAAACTTCGATATCGGTGACAACCGCGGCTTCTCTTGCATTTTCCAGCGGGACAATCATTCTGCGAAAACCGTTCGCCGCCGCGGTCATCGCCATGCTAAGTACGCCGTTGACCGGCCTTACCCTGCCGTCCAGGGCCAGTTCTCCGACAACAATCATGTCGTGAAGGTCCGAGCTTAGGAAAGTATCCTTACCGATTAGCATTCCGAGAGCGATGGGCAGGTCGAATGCGGGGCCGGCTTTTTTTACATCGGCCGGTGCGAGATTTATCAGTGACTGTTTCTTCGGGTGCGTAAAGCCGCTGTTGATGATAGCACTTCTGACTCTTTCGATACTTTCCTTAACGGCTGCATCCGGCAGGCCGACGATTATGGATTTGTCGAATCCACCTCGACCGATATCGACCTCAACCTCGCAAACAATTCCCTCGATGCCTTCGAGTGTGACGCTGTGTAATCTTGCCAACATATTTTCTCCCTGCGCAAGCTCGCCTGTTTAACATATTATTCATTTGTTAAGGCTCAATATTCTCTTTTACAAAATATCCGCCGGTATTATAATAACCTCTGATGTGAAAATAGTCAAAGGAGTAATATATGCCGACGGTAAAAGATGTAGTAGTCAAAAAGCCATCCGAGGATGAATCAGCGGCCTGCCAATCCTGGCCCATCTGGACGTGCCAGCCCAGCAATTTCGACTGGGTCTATACGGAAAAGGAAACCTGCCTTTTGATTGAGGGTAAAGTCACAGTCTCGGACGGTAAAGATTCGGTCAGTTTTGGCCCTGGCGACCTTGTGGTCTTCCCCGAGGGCCTCAAATGCAACTGGAATGTCCAGGAGGCCGTAAAAAAATATTATAATTTCGGTTAAACTGTGAACTCCGCCGGTTCGAAGGTCAACATGCGTCCCGCTTCGGCGGCCTCGTTGACTTTCAGCACGGTCACGGCGGTTTCGTATCCGATTTCCGCCGGGCAATTGAGTTTTGTCCCGTTGCGAATCGCGTCGAAGAAATTCTCCAGATGAGGTTGATGTACCGGCTTATCCGTTTTTGCGAGAATTTCATACTGGACCGGTCTCGGTGACGGATGCACATCGATTGCGACACCGGCGGGCAAAGGTTCTTCCGGTTCTGATTCTATTAATTTGATGTAGCCTTTTTGACTCCATTTTTCCCAATTTTTCGCCGGTACCCAACGTTCGCGATAGATACCGTTCCATGGACTGCTGTGTTCGGAAATGTTAAGCGCCCCCTCGTTACCCATAAAAGCCTCGTAATAACCGGCCCTGCTGTTGGTAGTTATCGTCTGATAAGATGCCGTGACCGGCCCCTGCGCGGTTTGGTATTCGTAAACAACCATGACGGTGTCGTACCATTCGTGAGTCTTTTTATCATAGAAGTTATTTCCGCCGACCGCTGTAACAGATTTTGGAACAGCTTCGAGGAACCAATTATAAATGTCAATCTGATGCGAACCCAAATCCACAATCGGCCCGCCCCCAAGTCCCTTATACCAGCGCCAGTTCCTGAATTGCTGCATGGATTTGTAACCATAGTTTTCAAGAACGCTCTGATCAATAACGGCATTTTTCGCCCAGCCGAACGGTTCGCTTTCCATCTTGTTCCATTGGCCGTTGACGGCGGTAATCTGCCCCGGCAGCTTTGCTTCTTTGATTAGCTTTTCGAAGCAGAATATATATACGGGATTACTTCGCCTCTGATGACCGATTTGCAGGAGTTTGCCGGTTTTCTTTGCAGCTTCAATCATCTTTTCGGCGCCATCGATAGTGTTGGACATTACCTTTTCACAATACACATGCAATCCTGCCTTTAGGCATTCGACTGAATGCTCAGAGTGCCAGAAATCCGGAGTGGCGATTATTACTGCGTCGAGGTCCTTTTCCTTATCGAGCATCTCCTTGTAATTCACATACGTATTGTGTTCGTGTTTATATGTATTTAGCAGGCGCGAAGCCATCCTTAGATTGTATGCCGTCCAGATATCACAGAGGGCTTTGAAGCGAATACCCGGAATTTGCATGCAGGTATTCAACAGGACCTGCCCCTGGCGACCGGCACCGAGCAGGGCCAAATTGATATCATCGGGCTTTCTACCGGAGTTTGTTTGCCCTAAGACCATCGGCGAAAAAATCAATCCCGCACCGGATGCAACGGCCGAATGAAGGAAATCCCGCCTTGTCTGGGTAAAACCAGAGGGAATCCGGTTGTTTTCCTTGTTTTTCGATTGTTTATTGTTCATTTTTGCTCCTTTCGCCCTGTTTATATTCATCGTTTATTTCTTATGACGTTATTAGCATGGCTTTTGGTATAAGACAAAATATTTCATGCATTATCCACAAATAGTCCCTCCAAATCCACAATCTTAGGATTTCGTGCTTAGTGATTCGAATTTCCGGCCGAAGACCGGTGGATTGGCTTTGTTTTTATCCCTTCGAAGTCGCCGATGGAGCCGTATTTACTGTATTACATTGTTATAAAAGAACTTACGCTATATTACCCATATTAACATTGGCTTTGTTTTGCATTTTTTTACCTCCGAGGGTGGCATCTTCATCCCGAAGG
>CAYVXS010000014.1:0-16427 GCA_964454885.1 uncultured Pirellulales bacterium | reverse complement strand
TAAAAAGATTAGGAGAAATCCGGCTTCGTCTGCGACTTCGCCGCGACAAAAAACAAAGCCAATCCTTCGACAAGCTCCGGACACGCTTGTCGGCCTTCGGCCGGAAATTCGAAGCACTAAACACGAAATCCGAAAATTGTGGATTTGACGGAATTGAGATTAATCCAGGCACATTGGCTCGTCGGCCCGGCTGTGACGGCGATAAATAGTTACGCCTTTACAACCAAGCTCATAGGCAAGTTTATAGGCCTGATCGACAACGGCGGCGGTTGCCTTTTCGCTGAGATTAATGGTCTTACTGACCGCGGCATCGCAATGACGCTGGAAAGCCGCCTGCATTCTGATATGCCATTCAGGATCGATATCGTAGGCACATTTGAATATCTGGCGTATATCGGCCGGCACATCGGTCATTTTCTGAATACTGCCGGTCTTGATGATTTCATTTTCAAGCTTTTCGCTGTAAAAGCCGCGGTTTTCGGCGATTTTCTTGAAAATCGGGTTGACCTGGAGCAGTTTTTCACCGTCCAGAATCTGGCGGTGAAAAACCAGCGAATACAACGGCTCGATACCCGCCGAACAATCCGCAAGGATACTGATTGTGCCGGTTGGGGCGATGCAGGTAATCGATGCATTCCGGACCTTTTGCTTGCGGTCGGTCCGCCAGATACTACCGTTCCAGTTCGGGAACGGGCCACGCAAATCAGCCAGCTCGCAACTGGCCTTACGGGCGTTTTCATTGATAAAGCCCATCAGCTTCGAGCCGAAGTCAACGCCCTGCTGAGAATCGTATGGTATGCCCAGCATGAAAAGGCAGTCGGCAAAACCCATCACGCCCAGCCCGATTTTGCGGTTCGCCTGGGCCAGCCGAACGGTATCGTGGACGGGATAATCACAGGCATCGATGATATTATCCAGAAACCGCACCGCAAGCTGCACGGTATCGGCAAGCGAAGACCATGCAATATCCTCGCCGGCCTTCGAGACGTTTACAAATTTCGTCAGATTTATACTGCCCAACGTGCAGGCCTCGTACGGCAGCAACGGCTGTTCGCCGCAGGGATTGGTCGCTTCGATGTCACCCAATACGGGAGTCGGATTGTCACGGTTGATCCGGTCGATAAAAACCACGCCCGGCTCGCCCGTCTTGCGGGCACATTTGACAATCATCTTCCAGATATCGCCGACGGTGTAAAATTGCCCTTTTTTGGGGATCTCGGATTGGTCATGGGGCGGGAACGGATACAACTCGTCGATGGAATAATCGGCGACGTGAAGCTTCTTCGGCAGCAGATATTCTTTTTGCGTACGGGGATTTTTTACGACATGCAAATCACCCGCGGTATAGAGAATCTTTTTCATCCAGCCGTCGGTGACTTTAACAGAAACATTGAAGTTGTTGAAGGCCTTCAAATTTTGCTTGGAATAGAGAAATTTCAATATATCCGGATGTTCGACGCTCATCATGCCCATATTAGCACCGCGACGAAAAGCCCCCTGCTGGATGGCGTTGGTAGTCTCGGAAAAAACACGCCAGAAACTGATCGGTCCGGAGGTTGTCCCGCCGCTGGACGCGACCCTATCGCCGGTCGGCCTGAGCCGGTCGAAGGAAAATCCCGTTCCGCCGCCGGCCTGCTGGATCAGCGCAGTTTGTTTAACCGCCTCGAATATGCCTTCGATACTGTCTTCTATCGGCAGGACAAAACAGGCGCTGAGCGTGCCACGACGTTGTGCGTTCATAAGGGTGGGCGAGTTCGGCAGGAATTTGAGCGAAGCCATCATATCGTAATATTTTTTGTGCCATTGCCTGATTTCGCCGCTGCTTACCCCGTACCGGGCTTCGGCCTTTGCTATCAGCGTGGCCACTCGGCTGAAAAGCTGGGCCGGCGTCTCGATGCAAATGCCGTTCTCGTCCTTAATCAGGTATCTGCTCTGCAAGACCTTCAGTGCATTTTCGCTGAGGACGGGCTCTTCGGACGGTACCGGATATATTTGAGGATCGGTCATATTTTTCTAATCCACCGAAATCTGAAGACATCCCGAATTTTCTCTGTGAACCGGATTCCAAGTCGCTGCGTGCCGGTCTTGAACTCCGCTCGTTCCAAATCCTCCGTGGTGACTTTGCCGGACTTTTTACCGAACAGTGACATTATCCCCGCCGCGATAAAACCGAGAAACGAATTTATTTTCATGCGAACAGACATTTGCCCACCACTATATCAATTGCGAGTTATCGGTATCCACATGAAATTATCTCTGTACCGCGAGCCTGACCGAGGCCAGCAATTCTTCGCCGGTCCTGCTTATCGTCTCAGATTGACCGAACAATTGATGACGTTCCAATATCTCCGGCTGTTGGTCGTAATATCTCTGTACCGCCTCGATTCCGCCTTCGGCCGGGCCGCTCGTTTTATATCCGCCTTCCGAAAGCCACGAGCTGAATTCATCATCGTACTCGGCGGGATATATTATCGCTGTAACGAACTTATCATCACTGTATCGTGCCAGATGCACTTTCGCCCGGGACGGCGGAGCAGCTTTGACCGCCATGTTGACAAGCTCTTTGAAATCTCGCCGGGCGGTTTCCGGTTCGCTCGAATAAAAGAACATCCCCATTTCGAGCTGGAAGGTCTCCGCCGTGACGCCTTTAAGCTCCAGTTTGCCGTCGGGGAAGGCTCGGTGGATTTTATAAACTTTGCCATGACTGTATTTTTCGCTTTCCAACAGCTCGGCCACTTCCCGGGCGGTAAAACCCACGCCGACGTGGTCGCCGAAATCGAAGATATACAATCCGGCATATTTATCAGGTTTTTCCAATTCCGGTAGTTTCATGATTGTATTTTATCTCCAATCCCCAAATATTGCACGGATTTTTGCAGATGCAAAATTACTGGTTCACTTTTATTTTAGCGAATTTTCTTTTTCCTACCTGAATAATCATACCTTCGGTCGGAGTAATGTGTGCGTTCGGATCAGTAATTTTATTGCCGTCAATAGTAACTGCGGTTTGAGCACACATACGTTTCGCTTCGCCGCCGGTTTCTACAAGCTTGCATGTAAGCAGCAACTGTTTGACCGAAATTGGTTCCGACGAAAGCACAAATTCCGGCATATCGTCGGGCAATTGCTTTTGGGCAAAGACCCTGTCGAATTCAGCGGCGGCGGCATCGGCGGCGGCCTTGTCGTAAAACTGGGTGACAATTGTTTTGCCCAACAAAACTTTCGACTCCTTCGGGTGGGTTTTGTCCGGATTGACAAGCTCGGCTATTTTCTCTCCCGGCAGGTCGGTTAAAAGAGTAAAGTAATTCTCCATCAAACGATCGGAGATACTCATCACCTTGCCGAACATATCGTTAGGCTGGTCGGTTACGCCGATGTAATTGCCCTTGGATTTGCTCATTTTCTCCCGGCCGTCCAGACCGACAAGTATGGGCATGGTAATAACAATCTGCGGCTTCTGGCCGTAGGCTTTCTGGATGTCTCTGCCGACGAGATTATTAAAGGTCTGGTCCGTACCGCCCAATTCGACATCGCTTTCTATCATAACCGAATCGTAGCCCTGCATCAAAGGATACAGGAACTCATGTGTGTATACATCGATTTCGGCCTGCAGGCGTTTTTTGAAGGTGTCTCGCTGGAGCATCTGGGCAACCGTCTTTTTGGCAGCTATCTGAATCAGCTCCATCAGGGTCAGTTTTTCCAGCCATTCGCCGTTGTATCTGACCTCGAGCTTTTCAGAGGAAGTATCAAGAATTTTACCGGCCTGCTCGAAGTAAGTCCTGGCATTTTCCTCGATTTGCTCACCGGAAAGAATCGGCCTTGTGGAATTCTGGCCCGTAGGGTCACCTATCCTCGCGGTATAGTCGCCGATGATAAGGACCGCCTTGTGCCCGAGGTCCTGGAATTGCCGCATCTTCCGCAAAACTACCGTATGTCCCAAATGTATATCAGGCGAAGTAGGGTCGAGACCGAGCTTGATTCGTAATATTTTACCTGATTTAACAGCTTCGGTGAGTTTTTCAGCTAACTCGTTTTCAGTGAAAATTTCCACCGTACCGCGTTTGAGTAACTGGATTTGCTCTGCAATTGTCTTTGTCATAGATTTTCTCTGCAATAAAAGTAACCGAAAACGCAAATTATACAGAATTCGCAAAAAAAGGCAAGATTATCCATAAGATATTACCAACATTAGTTTTACAGGATTTCTTAAAGGAAATACACTTTTCAAAAAGCTTAACTCACACATTCCCGCTCATTTTACGTATATTTTTTTGTTACCGAGGTTTAATTAAATGCCTTGTATGAATAGAGAAAAACCTTTTTAAGAAATAGATAGAAAGGAGCTTTATCATGTACAGGCCAAAACACCAGCAAAAACTGACGTTGGCTTTCATAGTGCTGGCTTCGGCCTTAATCCTCACTACCGAGCCTGTTTCAGCACAAAAAGCCAGAAATAACAGGAAATCAAGCAATTCTTCTGCGGCAAAACAACAGGCCTCACGGCCAGCTCCCGCTCCCCGAGCACAACAATCAGCACCTGCAAGCAGGAGCCAAAGCAGCCCCCAACCAAGCCCAAGAGCAAGCCAGCCTTCAACAAGATCAACAGCTCCGAGCCCTGTTATTCGAAATAATTCCGCCAGAGCACCAGTTATTAGCCAGCCCAGCCGTAATTCTACGAGAATTACATCCAGTCGTCCCAGAACTTCTCTACCAACAATAAATTCGAACGTTCGCAGACAAATAACCGGTAATAATATTTCCGGTAATTCACCACGCTCGATTCAGAATAGAACACGACAATCAACAACCACAAGCTCAAATAACCGAATAAATACGCGCATCGGTAGTATAAGAATACCTTCGAGTGTAGCACAGCAGCCGGTTGCAGGCTCTAATAATCGGATAAGCTCAAGTATTAGCTCGCGCATCGGCAATCCGATTGGCACACAGCCACCATCAACATCCACCATCCGGAATCAACCAACTACACGCTCGACTACCCGGATAAATTCGCGAATTAGCAGCATATTCGGTACAGAAAGGATTTCTCCTCCAACTGTGGCAAGGCAGCCGGCTGCAAACTTAAACAATCGTATAAGCTCAAACAAAAGCTCGAGTATAGGCAACATAATCGGAATGCAATCAAATGAGATATCCAGGACAAGAAAATTATCGACTACGAATCAGATAAACCGCAACCGTTCGATCATCGACAGTGTAAAAAGTCCGGAAAGGACGCCTCCTTCAAGTGTGGCAAGGCAGCCGGCTGGAAGCTCAAGAAATCTTAAAAGCTCAATAGACCGGGCAGATTCGAGTATTGGAAGTGTAATTGGTCCTCGTCGGACACCTCCTCCAAATGCAACGCAACAGCCGGCTGCAAGCCTTAATAACCGAAATATCTTAAGCAGAAACCGGGATATCGGCGAGACAATATCTAACCGGTTAGAGACAACATCAAGAACGAGGAAACAGATTTCAAAACTCAACCTCAACAGAGAAACTTCACGTCAGCGAGATACAATTAACAACAGGAATTCCACAAAAATATCGAGCGAGCCTGCCCGCCAGAGAGATGCTATAGCAGGCTCCCGTATAACAACACAGATAAACGGCACAAGAGCAAACAGAAAGGCATCGCCGGAGCAACACACAACCATTGTCAACAATGTAATAACAGACAGAGACAACCATAGAAGCGGCAGCCGAATGCATCGATTCGATACTGTGAGGCCCTCGCATTTGATATATCGCGACCGTCCGTATTCAAGGCGGGACAATTATCACTATGAGCATACCTATGTCGACCGCTACAGCAGGATACGACGCAAATTAATCTGGCCGAGATACCACTATATAGTACGCTATAACTGGGGCCCCTGGCTCTCATACAATTATTGCTATCCGTACTATCATCGTAAATATGTATTCGTCAGTCTGGGAGGTTACTGGCCGGTAGGCTATAGCTATCTCCGCTATTACTGGTACGGCTATCACCCTTATTACTGGTACGGTTATGACCCGATTGCCCGTGAAGTTCAAACCGGCTCATATAACTACTACACCTATAATTATTACTACGGTGACAATAGTCAGGGATATGCATCGACTCAGACGACAGATTCGGATTATTTAGATAATTTAGCACTACAGCAGGCCGAACCCGCTCAGACAACCCTGGCAGACAGCTATTTCGACGAAGCAGTCAAGGCATTCGAGGACGGCAACTACGGCATTGCCATCGATAAATTCGCTAAAGCAAGGGAGCTTGCACCTGACGATATGGTGCTTCCGTTTGCTTATTGCCAATCCCTTTTAGCGGCTAAAAGATACTCCGAAGCCGCTTCGGTCCTCCGAGAAGCTCTTAAAAAAGTAAGCCCTGAAAAGGAAGGCGTTTTCTTCCCTCGTGGTTTATACCCGAATGAAGATACTCTGCTTGCACAGCTCGATGAACTTGCCGCAAAAGCTGAGACTTACAGCTTCGATGCGGACCTGCAACTGCTGTTAGGTTATCAATTATTAGGGATCGGTGAACACGATAAGGCAGTAACACCGTTAATCAATGCCAGTCTGGATCTGAAAAATGCACAGGCCGCTGAGGTATTACTTAAGCTGCTTGAAAAAATTAAAACCACTGAAGAAGAAAGTCAGGAAACAGATACCCCGGAAGTCCAAATGAAAGAAGCCGAAACAAGCAGCCTTATACCTTCCCAAAGTATCGAGCCAATCACCGGGATTCTATCGCAGCAGGTACAGAGCGATATCGTTAATGAAAAACATGCCACCAAAATAAAGGAAACGGTTCTTGTAGCAACCCTGTGTGTCCTGGCTGGAAGTACCGGTATCGGTCACTACTTCAGGACATAAAGAAATCGTCACAGGTATATCAGGCCACGATTTGACCGAACCCGTAGATATTGACTCCGGGAGGTACGACGATGAAATTCATTATGTATTTGCTAATACTATTGATGCTGCCTAGCCCGGGTATATCGCAAGTCAACGATAATAATGAGCCGTTCCTCATTTGGCCAACAACCGATGAGCAGGAATCCCCAGATGTTTACGGCACGATAGTCGTCTGGCAGCAATTCGTTTCCGAATACGGGGATTATGATATCTTTTTCGCCGATTTGAATAATCCGGCCGAGCCACTTATCAATAATTTCGGGTACGAAAGCGAACAGATGAAACCGTCAATTTTCGAAAATTATATTGTCTGGCAGGATTTTGTCTCGTGGCAGGATTCAGTGGACTGGGATATTCGTATGGCGGATATCAACAACTGGAACGAGCCGATTATATATGCCGTTTCCGACATCGCCAATAACGACGAGCAGAACCCGGCGATCCACGGCAATATTGTCGTCTGGCAGGATGGATTTCCCGGTAGTCTGAATATATATGGCGCCGATATCACAGACCCGAACGCACCGATGGAATTTCCCATCGCCACCCTGGATGTTGACCAGCGAAATCCCCAGCTTTATAGAAATACCGTCGTCTGGCAGGATAGCTTCTTTGGTGACTGGGACATCTACGCCGCCGATATCTGGCGAAGAAACGTACCATTTGAGTTTCCCGTTGCTTTTGTGGAAAAAGACCAGCAAAATCCGGCCATATCCGGCAATATTGTCGTATGGCAGGACAATTTCTTCGATAACTGGGATATTTATGCCGCTGATATATCCGATCCCAATGATCCTGTCGAGTTTGCCATCGCAATCAACGATTCAAATGCGGTTGCCCCCGATATAGACGGCAGTATCATCGTCTGGCAGGATTACCGAAATGATAACTGGGATATTTTCGGATATAATATCGATACAGACCAGGAATTCCAAATCACCTTCGATCCAAACGACCAGATTAATCCGGCCATCAGCGGGAACTTAGTCGTCTGGCAGGACTATCGCAACGGCAATTCTGAAATTTATGCGATTTTTCTCGATGAATCGCAGGCAACAGGCAACATTCCCGAAATCAGTGGTAATGTTGACTGAAATACCTCTTTAATCAGGTCAAAACCAGATTTTTTCTATTTTTAGGCCGTCTTAAACAGAAGAAAGATTCTACATAATTAGTTGAAATCTGTGGTTTTTTAATATAGAATTCCCGTGACTAATAGTAGAGTTGGTGCCTTTTATAGATGGAGTTAAAGCTTCACCCTGTGCCGTAAGGCAAAGGATTGCAGCGTTGTGAAAGGGGTATTAGAGACGAGGAATGGACAGACTGCTGCTAAACGCTTTGAAAGGACTCACTGCCTGTGACGTCGAAAGACGACGCAGAGCAATGGAGCCTTTTGTAAGAGCCACATTTGAAAGATTTATCAGGTATTTATACCGGTACCTGGGTAATGAGACCGAATGTGAGGACGTTTTGGAAGATGTTTATGCTGATATATGGGAAGACCCCGGGCACCTCAGTAACGTGAACAGTGAGAAGGAGCTTCTGATAACGGTATATATGTATTATATGAGAAGGCGCCTGAGGCAGGTTTACAGGAGGCTGAACAGGCACTTAAATTTATCACAAGATAGTCTGACGAACCTTATCGCCCCCGAACTGGGCATCTGCGAAATGATGTCCGAGTCCGAGCAGAGGCAGATGCTTCGCCGGACACTGGGAAAACTTAAGGCAAGGGAGCGAAGAGCAATCGAGCTCTGGATGGAAGGGATGTCCAACAGAACGATAGCCAACGAGCTCAAGACAACCGTCGGAGCAGTGAAAATGTTGAAGTTCAGAGCAATATTGAAGTTAAAGAAGTTAATGAAAGATTCCTATCAAGCAGAATAATTCTGCATTCTATAAAGGGGCATATTCAAATGTCTGATACAAACCGAGAAATTCAGGAACTACTGGTTGACTACGCCGGGGCTTTGCGTGACGGCTACATCCCTTCGTTTCTGAAATCATTAACGCGAGAGGAAGCAAGATTAATTACTTCCGCCGAACAGTTTTGGGATGCCACCGAAATTGTAAGGATTCTCAACGGTGTTGGATTTGCGGACAAAGCTGTGACAGCAGATGTTGGCCTTTTCATGTCACGGGTTGACGCCAATATTGTATCACGCTCGAAAAAAGCGAGAGCACTGTCGCAACACAAACACACCGGCCGTTTTCCTTCTCAAAAACGCAACAAGAATACAAAAGCGACACCGAAAACGGGAAAAACTGAGAAGCATATATGATTTTAGACTGTCACCAATGTTCATCCTGTTACTTTGAGGATAAGGAACAATCCTCACGAATCGACCCCGCAACAATCTCGCGGCAGCAACCGAGAATGGAATATAGAAACGTTCTGGTTGTGTTCGTTTGTATAGAAATGTATGACAGTAAAGAGGAGCTTGAAGAAGCAGCGGAGGAATTCGAGGCACTTTCGGATCTCATCGGGAAAAGACCCATTCTACTTTGTCCGAATGTGCATCTTTCCATTGACAGAGCTCACGAAAAACAGGCTGTGTATTTAATAGGCGAGCTGGAAAAAATGCTCGTCGCCAAAGGGTATGACGTTCACCTGTTGTCCTTCGGATATCACAAGCAATACGGCATGGAATGCAACGGCAATGTAGGCAGTGTCGTAGGCAGGAGGTTCTACGGTTCGGCAGACAAACAGTTTCTCAGGCTCCTGACGCGGCTTGGTGTATGTCCGCCGGGTTCTCTGCCCGAACAGATGCCCTCATGGGCCAAAATACTTACCGAACGGCGTCTGAAGGTATTGGGCAGCCGCAGGGAAACTTATAGTGTTGCGAAAAAAATGCTCCAGGAGCAGCTCGACGCAACCGGTCACAGCGAACTCTGGACATGTATGTTATTCGAGGGGGAAAGGCAACCCGTAGATGACTATCTCAGCACTTTATATGAGATCGTAGAGGATTATCCCGATGTGAGGTTACACCGCGCGCTGAATCTCAGTGTACCCGGTTTTTCCAACGCCGCACGCCACCTGTTTCGTAAATATCCCGGGGCAATCGAATCCGGCAGACTGCGAATTTACAACAGCCAGGTATCAGATATCGAGTTTCTGTTAACGAGAAGCTCGGTATTGCTTGCCTTTCCACAAATACCCAAAAAAGCAGGCTCACACGCAGGAGAAATATCATTCGGAATCTACTGCAAGGATGAAGACTTCGCTAAAAACTTAATTCAATGGTATCGGACCTTCCTCGTGGATGCGAGATTCGGATGGATCCAGACGGAAGCCGAACTCAATACAACTATTAACGAACTGGAAGAAGAAACATTCCAGGCGGGACATAGTGATTCCACGAACCAGGAATAAGTATTCAGGATAAATGGAAAATCGGGAACCACTGTATATGCCATTATAGTAAAAACAGATAAATAGATTTTCTTCCAAACCGGTTGAAGAATTAAGATTACAGAAAATCGAATAGGATCGTAAATTGTGAGTATGGTCTTGCCAGTGGCTGTTGTTTTAGCTTATTTGGCTCTGCTGACATTCGTCGCAGTTCGTGCGCGGGCTGCTCGTGAATTCGAAGAATTCTCATTGGCAAAACGTGCTTTGCCTCTGGCCCTGGTCTTTGGCAGCATTACAGCAACATATGTCGGACCGGGATACTCAATAGGATTCGTTGGCAGGGGCTTTAAAAGCGGATTCCTTTTTCTTGGCATAGGTCTTGCGTATGCCATCCAGAACATCATGGTCGGGCTGCTTATAGCACCGCGTCTGAGGTCACTGAAAAACTGTCACACATTAGGTGACGCCATAGGTCAAAAATATGACCGAAAATGCCAGGTTGTCGCCGGTATCATTTCCGTTGGTCTATGCGCAGGTTTTTCTGCCGTTATGGCAAGGGCCGGAGGTGTTGTTCTTAATAACGTTTTTAATTTGCCAAACTGGTCTTCCGTAGCGATTGTTGTCGGCATCACAGCATTATATACAACGTTCGGAGGATTGCGAGCGAGCGTAATTACAGACGCTTTTCAATTCACGGCGTTTGCCACATTATTACCTGTGACGTTATTGCTTGCACTTGTATTTCACCTAAAGGGTGGTCCCGCAGTGTTTACTTCACAGGCTATTTCCGCAACCACCGACGGACTAAAAGCAACACCGATAATCGAGATAGTTGGTCTGGTGGCTGCGTTTCTTCTCGGTGAAACGCTTATACCGCCTTATGCCAACAGGGCCTTGGCTTCGAGAACAACGAATATTTCACGGAACGGTTTTATATTGGCCGGTGCCTTCAGCACAATATGGTTTTTAGTTATGATATCTCTGGGGATCACAGCTCGAAGTGTTATTCCAATGGATACCGATGAAGACCGGGTTTTGTTGAATTTGGTTCACTCCGTCATGCCCGCGAGTGGTTATGCACTTCTGTTAGTGGTTTTAGTCTCTGTAGTGATGTCCAGCCTCGATTCACTGCTTAACGCCGGTGCTGTTGCATTCACTCAGGACATCGTCAAACCATTTACTCGATTGCCGAATGGCAGTGCCTTGAATATAGGTCGCGCTGCTACTATCGTTATCGCAATAACCGCCGCCGTCTGCGCACTGGCTGTTCAAAACATTATTAATGGTTTATTAACGTGCTATGCAATCTGGTCTCCAGCTATTTTACCTGCACTTATTATAGGTTTATGGATCAAACATCCAAAACCTTTGGCCGGAATCCTGTCTATGGGTGTTGGTTCGGCAGTGGCTGTGGTTCTATGGATACTTTTTAAGTTTGTTCTTAGCTGGTCGGTGGAAGTATGTTTACCTCGCGTTATTATTCCAGGTCTCGCTTTTTCCCTTATGGCATATTTTCTGGGTCATAGTTTTGGAAGCGCTAAAACATATGCTGAGCAAAGTTGAATGTAACGGAGCATGAAAGATGGAAATTCTTATAATTGTACTCGTTATCGCCGGAGCGTTAGTAGCGATTGTCAGCGGTATCTGGGTGGCGGTCGCTTTGGGAAGTGCCATTTCCAAAAACGATAAAAAAAGGATTTCCGAAAGCACCAAAGATTCTTGAGGAACAAAACTTTATTCGTGTCTCAGAGATTCGATCGGATCCATGTTTGCGGCCCGATAGGCAGGATATAATCCAAATATAATCCCGACTGCGGCACTGATCCCGAAGGCCAGAGCCAGTGAACTGCCGGTAATCACCGTACGCATATTACCGTAAAACGTCACGAGATACGGGATAAGCAAACCAAGGATAATTCCGAGTGCACCGCCGGATAAAGTCAAAATCAGAGTCTCCGAAAGGAACTGGAAAATAATATCCCGTTTCTTCGCCCCCAGTGCCCGGCGAATACCTATTTCACGCGTCCGTTCACTTACAGTAGCCAACATAATATTCATAATACCGATACCGCCGACCAAAAGCGATATGGCGGCAATAGATCCGAGAACGATCGTAAAAATCCGCTGAAAATCTTTCGCCTGCCTCATCAATTCCAGCGGAACAACTATTTCATAGTCATTTTTTTTATGATACCGCCTGAGCAGGGTCTCGACGCTCTGGCGCGTACCAAGCACCCGGTCTATATCAAAGACTTTAATAATGATTTCCTGCAGCTCAACTTTTTCCAAAGTTCGCCCCGAACTGTTGCTCATCTGCATTGTAGTCTCACCGAACCGATTCTTCACCGTCGTCAGTGGTATATATATACCGCCTAAATTCGCACCGGCCTTGCTTGCCCCCGTAGGATCTTTTTCCTCAATATTACCCGAAGTCGTTGTACTGGTCTTTTCTTCAGCAACACCCACGACCTGATAATAGTCACTTGCTATTTTTATACTCTGTCCTATCGGGTCGTCAAAAGCGAAAAGGTCATTGACCAGTTTCTCATCGACAATACAAATGCCCTTTTTATATTGCATGTCTATATCGCTGATAAACCTCCCTAATCTTACCCGGACCGTCGAAATCTCAGGATACCAGGGAACCGTACCTATAACTTCAATCTGTATCCTTCGAGTACGGTATTGCGCCTGACGTGAAAAACGGCGATTCGGGACAATAACCTGAACATCAGGTATGGCGTCCCGAAAACGATCGGCATCAGCATAAGTCAGGCCGTATTCTCTAAGAGTTTGCTGCTGTCCGAGAGATGACTGGTCTTCGGTCGGCTCCACAGTTTTTACAATAATATTCTGACTGCCAAGCTGGGCTATTTTTTCCTGGGCGTTTTGACTGGCACCTTCCCCTATGGCCAGCATCGCGATAACCGAAGAAACTCCGAAGATGATACCCAGTGCAGTGAGAGTCGAACGCAAACGATGCATCCAGAGACTCTTGACTCCCAGTTTTAAAGTGCGTTTTAAACGAAATAAAAACATAGTCTATTTACTGTTTATTATACTCCTCTCTATCAACCCGGCCATCAAAAAGGCGTATGACTCGTTCGGCTCCGGCGGCTATACCCTCGTCATGTGTAACTGCTATAAGTGTTTTACCCTGCTCATGTAACCGGTTAAGTATATCGAGTATCTCTGCTCCACTTGTGGAATCGAGATTACCCGTCGGCTCGTCCGCCAAAATTATTAAAGGATCGTTTGCCAGCGACCTGGCTATCGCCACACGCTGCTGCTGTCCACCACTAAGCTCCGAAGGTCTATGATCAACTCGATGACTAAGACCTACCATTTCGGCCAACTCTCTTGCCCGTTCGGCGCTTTGCTGCTCGGTGAATCCCTGGTAATACATTGGAACCTGAATATTCTCTATGACATTCAGCTGGCTTATCAGATTAAAAGATTGAAATATAAATCCTATTCGCTTGCCGCGTATCATGGAAAGCTGGTCGTCGTTTAGCTCAGAAACACTCTGGCCCCCAAGCTGATAATCTCCACTTGAGGGACGATCAAGGCAGCCTATCATATTTAATAACGTCGATTTACCTGAACCGCTGGGCCCCATAATCGCTACATATTCACCGCTTGTGATGGTCAAGTTAATTTCCCGCAGAACCCGCAATTCCACCGTGCCAAGCTGGTAATTCTTACACAAATTTTCCATCTTTAAAATTGGTGTATTTTCATCGAATTTCACAGTATCTCGGAATTGCTGCATGGCCACCTCATTTATTTCGTTTATTATACTATCTTTTCCCTCTAAATTGATTACTGATTACCGGAATTTTCTTCCGTTGCATTTCGCCTGCCTCTGCGACCGCCAAATTGTTCTCTCAATTGGCCCCTCTGCTCCTCAGTTAAACTTTCTCCGCCACGCATACCCCCTCCTGCCCCCATGTTTCCGAACTGTTCCTTTATCTGTTTCATCTGTTCTTCCGTTAATCCCTCCCCACTGCGCATCTTTTCACCCAAATCCCTGAACTGCTTCATCTGTTCCTCGGTCATTCCTCCCGGATTAGGTCCGAACGGTCCCCCACCACGCCTGTTCCCGCCGGAACGCCCCATTCCCCTTCTCATCTGACCGTCCGAAGGGAATTGGGAATCCATGTCGTCTGAATTAATATTATTTGACGCCCCCATTCCCTGAGGAAGCGGCTGCATACCCTCGAAAACATCGACTGTTGAAGCCGTTTCGGTAATAAGCGGTGGATTAAGCAAAACCTTCTCGCCGACATCCAAACCATCAACGATTTGTACAAAAGTATCGTTAAATATTCCAGTTCGCACGACACGTTCTTCGGGAGTTCCCATCGAATTCACGACATAACAGACTTTTTTGCCCCCGCGATTCGACACGACCGTAATAGGTACAATATCGACATCTTCCAACCTCTTAACGAGAATTTCTACCTTACATGACATTCGACTTTTGAGAAAATCATGCGTGCCGTCTATACTTACCAATGTCTTATACACTTTCAGGTCAGGATTCATCCATCCCCGCTGCTGATCCGGCAGGGACGCGACCTCAAGAACTTTACCCGTTAACTGCATATCGGGAAAAGCATCCATAACTATAACAGCAGGCTGACCGGGACGGACCTTATCAACTTCGGTTTCGTGAACACCGATTTCAGCAACCATAGCCGCGGTATCAGGCATTGATATTATCGTTTGACCCTCGCTTACTATCTCTCCTTCGGCAATAACTCCACTGCTCATTCCGGAGCCGCCCCTGCCTCGCATAGACCTGAATATATCCTCTTCACCACCGGTACCATATACCACCAGACCCGGTGCTTTTGCTTTAATTACACAATAATCTATCTGTTGTTGTAAATTTTTCACTCGATCCGACTGTTCCTGTAACCTTTGCTCGGCCCAATTCAATCTGCCCTTGGTTTCCGCTTCCCTTGCCCGACACTGTGCGTATGTCCGCTGTAAATTACGCTTGGCCTCAATGTAGTCGCTGAGATTCTGTTCGGCATTTTTCGGGAAATCATAGCGCATAAACAAATCCAGATTCACTTCGGAATTCTGGGCACGAAACTGACGATTTACCACATTAAGCCTGTCTCCTTCCAATTCGAGATCGGAGACATAATTTGCATCGTGCAGCCTTTTAGTACCCGCATAAGTATCCTCTGCCTGTTTCAAATCACCCTCAGCCAGGACAATTTGATCCTGCAAATCTTTTATTTCCTGCCAGGATTTTGCTCCAGATAAAATATTCGGATCTTTCCCCACTTCCTCGACGAAGGGAGCGATATATGCAGAGAGGTTTACCACCGATTCGTTGACATCTTTCGTCAGCTCTTCCGCGAGTTTGGCACCCAGATATTTCTGAAGATCCAGCAAGGCAAATCTGACATCCAATTCACTCCTGGCGATACTGCTTTCATTTTCGATTAGCTGAATATCATAACTCTCTTTTGCCGCAATAGCATTTTCCTGATCGCTGGCAAGCTCAATTTTCTCCTGTACTAATCGATCCTCTAAAGCAGACGAATCCAATTCCACAAGAACCATGCCGTTATCCACATCTTCCTGAGTGACATAAGTACCTGCAGGGACAATAGTGAGTATGGAAACTTCTCCGATATCTCTTCCTCTTTCGACCTGGCATTTATATTGAATCGAATTATGAGCTCTGATGCTGCCGCCCACCTGAACCGTAACGGTTAAATTATCTTTGCGCACAGTAAAAGTGCTGCCGCCGCTGGAAGATGTCGTGCTGATACCTCTCGTAGCTGCAAACATTACTGTGACGGTCAAAGCCACTGCTACAATAACCAGCATCATCCACAATCGTTTTTTACTGTCCCTGCTTTTTCCGTGAATCTCATTCGACTTCTGCTGTTTGGACTTATTTTGAATTTTTGTCATTGTGCTCTTTGCTCCCACATACCATCGGGTCTGACCTCAAGAATACCTACGTCTCTAAAAAAGCTCATTTTAGCAATCATATGGTCAACCAGGGCGCCTGTCAGTTCGTTTTCTGCCGACACTAAAGCGTTCTCCGAATTAACTAAAAGCCTTATGATACCCGTTCCGGTTTCCAGCCGCAGCCTTTGCTCCTCGACACGTTTTTCAGCAAGCGCCACACTAAGTT
>CAYVXS010000013.1:0-16593 GCA_964454885.1 uncultured Pirellulales bacterium | reverse complement strand
CAGGCCGAATCCCGTCAACAAGATATTTGTTTTTTTAAAATAAAAAAGGCCGGGTCAATTTATTCAAACCCGGCCGAGGTTGATATTATCCGGCACAAATTCATTCCGGCAGGTTTTCCGGAGCCACGTTCATTACAGTCAAATCGCCATAGATGACTCGGTACTCCGCCAAACCTTCGGGCTTGTACCAGAAAATCGGTTTATTTGCTTCTCCGAATTTGACGTTTTTACCAACATAGTGCCAGTCGCTATCGGAAGGCAGCTCCTGCACAAACATAATGCCTCGCATTATTGGCATCATTCTGTTTCGTGCTTCTTGTAAATGCTCTGAGGGTCCTTTTTTCAACAAATCCTCAGCCTGTCGCGATCTCTTTTTAGATTCCTCCTTCATTTGCTGCATAACTTGCTCTAATTGCTGTTTTAATTCGCCTTCCTCTTTCGAGATTTTTTCGTTTTCCTCGTGCCACTGTTTTAATATCCTTCGTTTTTCCTCTACCCCTGAACTTCTTTCATATTCCTGCCACAATTGCTTTCGCGACAACTGTATTTCGTTTAATTGCTCTAAAAGATGACTAAATTTCTCATGCAACTGTCGACTGCGTTCCCGCTGTTTATCTAATTCCAGATTACTTTCTTTTAACCATATTTCGGAAAATTCATATATGGCACTCATATCTAAAGCCGAAGGGAACCTACCATCAGTGCTTTCTGCCCACAAACGCAGCATTTCAATCAGATCTTCTTCCTGCGGTGTGGAGACATCCCACTTTACGGTTTCAACATCGTATCCTTCGGGCACCTTCAAACTAAAAAGTGAGTCATCAAGCTCTACGTTAAAAACAAAATCAGTGAAAACGACGGTCATCCGCTGGTCCATTGCAGTGGGCATAGAAGTTTCTATCCGGATAGGTAGAAGAGAGCTAGCGCCAGCCCAGATGATGGTTTCAAAAAAGGCTTCTTCGATGTGATAGCCAATGGCTGTTTGGCCATCAATTTCCTGCTCGCCAAGATACTCCACGGATACATTCTCGTCTTGCTGTGCCTGTTGGATTTGTTTGCGGACCTCGATAAATATATCGGCCTGATTTCCTACTTCATTCTCGTCCGACATGTTTTCCAATTCCATCAGCATGGCCTTCTTTTCTTCGAGCATAAGAATAACAAGTTTGCCTTTTTGCATGTCAACGATGCTAATATACTCTCCCGGTATCTCCTGTCGCATACGTCCTGGTTCGGCATACATGCAATCGAAGGTTTCAGAAGGCTGGCCCTGTGCTGTATCGATAGTGACTTTACATGTGGCTGTTCGGGCGGTTAAAATCGGGCGGGCAACATCAGCAAAGGCCACTGTTGTTATCTTAACCGGACCAATGAATAGATATAAGCCGACAACTAACACGATAAATATTATCACTGCAGCGGCAGCGAATATTTTTCTTAAGTTAGTTTTCATTATATATTCCGTTAGTTTTATGTGTTTCGGTTGTTTCGATTGGGTCAGAGTTTTTTCAAAATCTCTCGATTTATGTTCGGCGATTTCCAGAACGTCGGCCGGTAATTCTTCGGCGCCTAATTTTTTCAGGATTTCTTCTATTCTTTCTTTATCCATTTTATTACCTCTATCGAGCCAATACGGCCAATTTGTTCTTTAAAACTGCGAGAGCTTTTGAGACGTGCGATCTTGCTGAGGCCTGAGTACAGCGTAACTGTCCGGCGATATTTTCATAATCCTGCTGTTCGAAGTATCGCATGACAATAGCTTTTGCCTGCTTAGCCGGAAGCCGGCTTATTTCATGCCGGATTTTTTTCACCAATTCAATCCTGTCGAGCTTTTCATCGGGGCTTTCTTCCCGACCATTTGCTTGATTGAAATGGCCGTTCTTGCCAATTCTGTCACGCCAGGCTTTGGAATTCGCCGTCAGCACAATTCTATATATGTAAGCTCCTGCTTTTCGGCCGTTGAGCTTCTCAACATTCTGCCACATTCCCAAAAGGGTATATTGCATCGCCTCGGTGAAAAGCTCCCTGTCACCGGTCAGTTTCCAAAGAACTGAAGATACATAGTTAATGTGCTTAGCTTTTAGCTGCCTGAAAAGCTCCGCTCGCTTTACATAATTCATTTATCAAAACTCCAACTTTCACTATTTCCGAGCATGCTCATTTTCTATTTAATAATAACTATGCCGGACCTGATATGTGTAAAAGATTCTTTGAAATGTGGAAGAAACCGGGCTTATATCAATACAGAAGCGATTTAGACGGCTTGATGATTAAATATTTCCTATTGTTAGAGAAGATTTGTTCCTGGTCTTGAATAGGATAAAAAATCCCAGTAAGGCGGAGATGATATACCCGATAGGTGAAAATTTCAGGACAAAGCCCGAACCGAAATGTTCGGCAATCGGTAGAAGACCGAGAAAAACAATATCGGCAAACGCCCACGTGCCGCCCACAATAAAGCCCATCCTCCGCCCGAGCCCGAATCCAAGCGCGTGCCGTGCCAGGGTAATCATCAATATATAAGCGGCAACTGTAAAAAAGCCGGCCCCGAACAGCAGCCAAATCGCCATGGCGTGATCCAAAAACATCAGGTAAACGACAAGAAACGGTATCACAAGAAAAAGGGCAAGGATCGTACATCGCAGCTCACCTTTTTTATCGGCAAGTTTTGCCCATACAAAAGAACCCACGGCACCTCCGAGACCGAACATCGTGGCGGATAATCCGCCGAACGTCAGTTCAAAACCAAGCTCATTAAGCACGGTCGGAAGAAGCGACGCCAGAATCATAGTCGAGACGGCCGCCGGTATCGCCATCGCCATAATAAGCCAGAAGGGTAATCCTCTGTCCTCGGTTCGAATTTCATTTTTCGGCACATTCGGCTCGACCGCCAGGCGGATTCTCAGCAGTATCACCAAAACAATTCCAACCACCGGACAAAGCGCAAGGACATACAAACCAGGCAGGCCAAAGCGGGAAACTAAAAAGGCCGAAACCGCACCACCACCGGCAAATCCCAAAAAACCACCCGCCATAAATACGGCCGTACCAACGGCCGGTTGAATACGCTTGAGCCGGTGCACCGCCCGCAGGCCCTCCGGGTGAACCATTGCGATACCAATACCGCTAATTCCGGAAAACAGAAGCACCCAAAAATATGTATTGCCACCTCTCGGTACAATCCCTAACAGGCAGACAAATATCGCCAGAATTAATCCGATATGTATAAGCAGCGGTCTGCGTTTGCGTTCTCGAAAATGTCCGATCAACGGCTGCAGGCCGTTGCTGGTCATGCGCAATGCAACCAAAACAAGCCCCCCGAGGGAAAGACTTAATCCGAATTCGGCTCGAATCGCAGGTAAGATAGCCGGGAGCATACTCGCGAACATGTCGATCAGGAAATGGACACCGGCAAGCACCGACAGCTGCATCCAGTAAAATGTGGCAATTTTTTTATTCAAGTCCGCCGGCGAATGCCTCCAAAAACGGCATCGCAATCGCAGCGCCAAAAACAATCAATCGCATTAAATCCACATACTTTGAGCTTTTCAAAATGCCATTCGAGAGAAAATCCCTGTTCCGAACCTTCCCATGGCTGTTCCAGTTTCCCTCGAAGCTCCTGAATATCGATTTTAAGAGCAGCTTCGTAGTCTTTCCAAAAACCTTCCCAATCATCAGCCCTGTCATTTTTTATTTCTCTGCGCATTTGTTCCCGATGTTCTTCCCATCCCGCCTGAATTTTGGAATTAGAGCTACAGACATGGTCGGCGTTAAGAAATATCCCTCCCGGTTTTAGGACCTTTGCTATCTGACTATATAATCGGCTTAACTGTTCCTGGCTGAGCCAGTGCAGAACTGTGGCTGAAACAACAGCGTTTATTTCTTCCGACACGCTCCCCAACCACGAGTTGTCCCGAAGGTCCGCCTGTATAAGCCGAACACGCTCACCGAACTGGAACAATCTTTTTTCTGCTAAGGGTAAAAGAGTCCGATCGAAATCGATCCCGAAAACATGAGCCTCCGGGAACTTTTCCAAAGCCGCTAACATCAAACTTCCCGTTCCGCATCCGAGATCAAGAACACCTGTGACTACTTCCTGAGTGCTCGCAATAAGGTCCATCATCAGCTCAAAACGCACCCGGCGATGTGGGATATACCAATCCTGCATTTGGTCCCAGCGGTCGATCCAGAAGTGCCAATCGATATCGGAAGGCAGGTTTATTTCGAATGAGCTACCGGTATTTCCTGCACACACAATTAGAAAATCCTAACTACCCTCTTTGGAACTTTTTGCCGGTTAGCTGTTCGTAAGCCTGGATGTATTTGTCGCTCGTCTTTGCCGCAATATCATCGGGCAGCTCCACGCCGGGACCGGACTTGTCGAACTTTATGCTCTCAAGATAATTGCGAACGAATTGTTTGTCGAAGCTTTCCTGGTCGCGCCCGGGTTTGTACTTATCGGCGGGCCAGAAACGAGAAGAGTCAGGAGTAAGGACTTCATCAACCAAAATGAGCCTGTCGTCGAAATAGCCCCACTCGAATTTCGTATCCGCTAAAATAATTCCTCTCGTTTCAGCGTATTGCCCGGCTTTTTCGAAAATCTCTACACTCTTATCGCGCACATAGCCTGCGGCCTCTTCGCCGATAATATTCACACAACGCTCGAAGCTAATATTTTCATCGTGCGTGCCTCTTTCGGCCTTAGTAGCCGGGGTAAATATCAACTCCGGCAGTTTCTGACACTGTTTCAACCCGGACGGAAGCTTCTGTCCGCAGACAGTGCCGCTTTGCTTGTATTCCTTCCAGCCGGAACCGGCTAAATATCCCCGGATGACACATTCAATCGGTAGAACTTCCACTTTTTTCACTAACATGCTCCGCCCGGTCAACTGCTCTGGGTAGTTGCAAAACGGCTCAGGGAAATCTGAAACATTATCGCTTATCAGGTGATGTTCAACATCATTACTGAGAAAATCGAACCAGAAACGTGAAATTTTAGTCAGGACAATACCTTTACAGGGAATGCCGTTGGCCATAACCACATCGAAAGCGCTAATCCTGTCGGTAGCAACGATGAGCAGCCTGTCGCCTAAATCATAAATATCACGAACTTTGCCGCGGCTCGGCTCAAGGCCTTCTATATTCGTCTCCAATATTGTCTGTGTCATCATTTCTTCCTTCATTTGATTCTCCCTTTCCTTGCTTCACTGCCGTTCAGACAGGAACAAAAAATCCTTTAAGTTCTGATTTATATGCTCGATTTTATACTAACGGCAGGCAAATTGTAATGGAATAAAAAAAAATTGCACGCACTTTTTCTTTTAATAATTTCCGTTCACAAGCCGAGGAACTGAATGGCCAGACCACAGAGAAAAATACTTGCTCCGGCAATAACGTGAGAAAATCGCTGCACTTTCATTAAGGGGAGGAAATTTATCCCCGTTCTGGAAATCAAGACAATCCCCAGCATTGTTGCAATGGTAACCACTCCGAACACAGATGTCACTATGACAAGACCGAAAATACTGTCCTTTGCAGCCGGATACATAAGGATAGGAATCAGAGGCTCACAGGGGCCGAAGACAAAAATGACAAATAAAATCCACGGCGTAATGCTGACGTTTTTTCCATCATTGTGAATATGAACATGTTCCTCGCTGTGAGTATGTACGTGCTTATGAATGAATTTGTCCAGATGGGCATGACTATGTTCATGAGGTTTATTCCGCAGCGCCCTGCGCAGACCCCAGATAAGATAAACAAACCCGAATGCTATCAGCAGCCACGCCGCCAGGTTACCCCTGAAAGATTCAAAATCAACAAGTCCTTTGACTGCCAACCCCAGCAACACACCCACAAGGCCCAGCACAACAGAGCTTCCTATATGCCCCAGACCGCACAAAAAGGTTATCAGGGATGTTTTCACTAAAGACCATTTTCTCGCCCAGGACATCATAATAAAGGGCAGGTAATGGTCCGGCCCCAGTATCGTGTGGAAGAACGCGATAGAAGCTGCCGCAACAATAAGAGCATCAAGTTCTGCTGTCATAACCAAATCCTCGGAAATATGGGAATATGTTATTCGATTTCCGAAAAATAATAAAAATCTTTTATACCGTCCCTTAAAGATCCTAAAATAACATTTGCGCCCGGATGCCGAATATAACCGAATCCCCGATCAAATCGCCGCCGCCGGTATTGGTAATATACTGAATACTCGGACTGATGTTCAGCCACAGTGCAACTTTAGCGTTGTAATAAAGTTCGAAAGCACTTTCATAATCCTCCGTATAGGTAATTGATGCTTTATTACTGAAAAAACCCTGTGCAAAACCGGCGCCGAGCACATCTTCGTCGCGACCATCCAAAAGGCCCTGATACTGAATACCGAAGCTCCAGAAATTTGTCATATCGTTTTTATCGCAGTCGGCATATCCGTATCTGGCAAAGGCACCGAGGCCCTGACCGTCACTATCATCGAAGCTTTCCTTGAACAACATCTGATCGCAACTGAGATAAAATCCCACATCGTCACGGTAAGTTTTCACGGCATCCGAATGGGCCTTCGGCTGTGGGTCATTCCAGAGACCTACCCTATATGCTCCCTGTAAAGGGCCGTTCGAGGAATCCATCACAGGCGTCACGCCGGTCTCGAAGATATAGAAGAAATAATCTTCACCGTGAAAGGTTGTCCGAAAACCAGTCTCTCGCAAATCATTTTGGGCATCAACCACACCGGCGGAAAAGTACCACCACTGAACAGGATTATAATAACCGGCCAGACCCAGAGCATAAATCGGAAATGGAATCGTTGGATTATTAACAAGTGCGCTATTCAAAAACTGACTCGTCTCGTCATTCGCAAAAGCACCGGCGTCAAATGCCACCGGCCAATCGCTGCACTCGAATCCGCCGGTCAGGTCCATTTTACCGATCCTTAGAAGAAATTTGCCGTCGAACATAGCCTGCTCGAACCAAAGCTCGGTAACAACAACTGAGTCTCTCGGAACTGCATCTGCGTTTACACCGAAAAAACTACCGACCGAAGTACCGTCGATGCCCGACGATCTGGACCAAAAACCTTCGGTGTGTATGAAGAGGCTCGAATCTTTCATTCCCAGAATTTTTTCCAGATCCGCCGAAATTTCCAGGTCATAGCTGCCCGAATTTCTCCCCGCACGACGATGCGTGTTGAGTCCACCCCGGACATTCTGTTGATATATACCTGTCAAGCCAATCTCAAGGTCTATTCCATCATCTGTTTGCATTTGTTGTTTTAGCGGCCCCCTCCAATATTTCAAAAGTTCCGTCTCCCCAGCCTGACTATGATTGACTAAACCCAATACAAAAACACCGGGTAAAAAATACTTTGCCATAAAAACTCTTTTCCATTTATAAAAAATCTGATATAAAAACCTGTTGTGAAAAAATAGACTATCCCGAAAAAGCAGAACAACAGATTTAAGATTGTTTGTCAAGAGAGCAACAAAAGACTCGTTATGGTCATGCTGGTCATGAATGGAGTCTGTGTGCTATTTTTTGACATCCCCTACCGGTGTGACACAATAAATATAAACAAGAGGTTCGTTACCCGTGTTTTTATTGTTATGCGTGGTAAACGGCGGTATATAACACACTTTTCCTGCTCCAACTTCATAAGGAATTTGCTCTTCTCCGATCAAAACCACTCCCTTGCCGGATAAAAAAACAAGCGTTTCCTCATGGTCTTCGGTACTGTGCTGACCGCATGTTTCGCCCGGCTTCAAATACACCCTGCCGGAACGCATCCCGCAGGTTTGCGGGACACCTTTCAATAAAGGCTGATACTCAGGTCTATTAGACAATTCAATTACCAATATCTCTTCGGAAGTCATCAAAAAAACCCTTCACAAGTCAGTCAAAATTAACCACTCGACGATACGCCGCCGCCAGGGCAAATGCGATTGTACTGACAATAACAATACAGGCACCCGTCGGAAGTTCAAGATAAAAAGACAATAGAAAACCGACAACCGCCGTAGTCGCGCCAAGCAAGGTTGCCGTTATCACCACAGATTTGTGCCCGCGGCAAATCTGGTAAGCTGCGGCGGCCGGATTCGTTATCAGGCTGAAAATCATCATTCCGCCAATCGCCTTCAGGTTGACGGCAAGTATCAAACCGCAGACTATCATAAACGCACAAAAAACCAGGTTATCATGCAAACCTGTTGCAGCGGCGATGGAACGGCTGAACATCAGCAGTTTCAGCTCCTTACTGAAGATAAAAGTAAATAATGCCAATAAGATTCCCATAACGGCTATAAGAATAACCGAATCCCTTTTAACAAAAAGTATGCTCCCCCACAGCAGCCCGAGTATTTCAGACCGGCTGTCTTTAAGAAGTCCCATTCCTAAAAACGTCAAACCGAGTGTCAGCGAAAACAGTATTGCCAATCCAACATTGGTATCCAGCCGGGACTTATATGGCCGATTAGCCGTCAGACTGACGGAAACCAATACCGAAGCTGTGACAGCTCCGGCTACCGGTGATAGACCCAGAAGAATCGCAAACACCGTTCCAGCCATCGCCCCGTGCGATATACATATACCAATAAACGGTATTCGCATTCCAACTATATAAACTCCGAGCAGGCCCGTGCTGGCGCCCGCTATCGCTCCGGCTGCTATAACCAAATAAAAAAATGGATCCATATTATCGTGCGGTCCTTGCAGTTATTTATCACATGACAAGATGTACCTGCGTCCTTCAAAATCTACTATCTTAAATTTACAGCCATAGGACTTATCGAAATTCTCGGACTCGAATACGTCCTTGCTGGAACCGTCGGCAAGAATTTGTCCGTTGTGTAGTAATATTGCTCTGTCGGCACCTATGGGCAAAAGATCGACATCGTGAGAAACAAGTATGACGGTAATCGATGTCTGCTTGTGAAGCTTTTCGACAATATGAACAATTCTTTGCTTCCAGTTGAAATCGAGATTTAAGCCGGGCTCGTCAAGCATTAGTACGGCCGGCTGCTGAGACATTGCCCTTGCTATCAGAACCTTTTGCCGTTCTCCGCCCGATAGACTCCTGAACGTCTGATTTCTCTGTTCTCTCAGACCGAGCACATCGAGCCATGAGTCCACTATTTCGTAATCCCGACTGTCAAGGACCGAGCACATTCTTTTGGCGCTTGTCCGGCCCATACTTACTACTTCACGTACTGTAAAGGGCAGTTCCGCATTGTATTCGGCCGACTGGGGGACATAGCCGATTTTTTTACGCAGCGAGACTTTCCGCCATCCGCTTAGCGAGGTTAAATCAACACCGGCAAACTTTACCATGCCCGTGTCTGGTTTAATAAGTCCGCAGCAGACACACAGCAGAGTTGTTTTGCCCGCACCGTTGGTTCCTATTAGGTTGATGAATTGGCCGTCTGTGATATTAAGATCGTAAATGTTCAGTATTGTTCGGCCGGAACGTTCGACCTTAACATTCGAGAATTCTATATAACCGCCTGACATCACTCACCAGTACTTAACAAATTGGATATATTTTCAAGCAGCAGCCGATCGAAGTCGGGCATATTTGTGGTGTCACTTTGTCCGGCCGGGAAATTGCTGAATATAACCATATCGGCGTTCAGGCGTTCTGCTAATGCCGTTGCCAGCACGGTTCCTTCCTGTTTATTTGCTATAACAAAACGGACATCTTTGTCTTTTGCCTGCTGCAGGCACTGATTTATGCTTCCGGGTGTTTCTATGTCGCTTCCGGCAAACATCGCAACCACCTCCAGACCGAGCCAATCGGCAAATACCGCCTGATGGCTGGAACTGACGACTTTGGCATCGATCAATCCTGATTCTTCCATTTTTTTATGAATACCGGCGCTCAATTCATCCGTCCGCTTTTTTATCAACTCAAGCCGACTGTAATATTCCACCCTTTTTGCGGGATTGTCCTGTGAAAGCAAGTCGGCAACATTTCGGGCTATAATCAGGTAAGTATAAGGCAGACACAGTCCCTCGGGACATTTTACGGTTTGTATCTTTAAACCGCGTTCCTCCAGGCGAGATAAAGCATCGCCTATTTTTTCCTGAAAATCGAAAAGCAGCAATACAGAGCACCCGCTGAGCTGGTTGACCTGAGAAGGTGATATATCGAAATGCCCCGGGCACATTCCGGGCGGAGCCAGACTCATAACCTCCGTCTGTTCGGTACAAATATCCTTAACGATACTGCTCAGATAAGAGTTGGAAACAGCGATCTTCGGTTGTTTATCCTGATCTGTGGCCGGCTTGCAGCCGCATAAGATTGCCGTTGTCGTCAACAAAAACAGAAATACAAATCTATATTTCAATATCTATAAACCTCACTCGAACGACCCTATTTGTGTTCCGTTTTTCAGTCGCATTCTTACAATAAATCCCCTGTGTTCTTTCGGCGTGTACCATAACTGCTTAGGTACAGGATATCTGTTATCGGCGCCTAATTTTTCTTCAAGCCAATCGCTGCTGAACCTCGGTCCCAGGCTGAAAATGACCCAACTTACAGGTGACATCAAGGCAAATGAGCTGTGGTTTTCCATAAACCGGCTGCTTTCATCCGGATCGGGACGCCACCGGCCTTCATCCTCGGCAACACTGCTAACGGCGGGAAAGCCGTCCGGTATCCACAGCTTTGCCCATATATACTCGTCGATTTTATTTCTATCCACAATTATTTCACCGACGCTCCGGTATTTATATGTATGCCCGTGGTTGAACCTGTCCTCTATGCTCGAAGACATTGCTTCTTCGTGGGGCATAGATGGCAGATAATGACCCGCAACGAGCACATGGGGAAGCTGATATAAATGATCGGACAACAGACCGGTCATACAATCCGCCTTGGTCGGCGGGAACATATGATTGTCCTCGAAATACATATCAAGGGCCAGGCCGATTTGTCGAAGCTCCATATTTACGGCTGTAACATTAGCCTGCTCCCTTACCCGTGAAGCCACAGGCATAAGTATTCCCATCAGCATCGCTATGACGGCGATAACAACCAGTATTTCTATTAACGTAAATCCTTGCTTCATTCGTTGACCATGTTAATATCATCGAACAGATTTTCTCTACTGCAGTCTCTGTCGGTTAAGACCAGGCCGTTGCCGTCATAATTGGGAACCCAGAGCCGGTATCCGTCTTTGCAGACTGTGTATCCTGTAGCTTCCTGGTCGAAAATAGCGATTATGTCGATTTGTTCCGTCGGGCAGGGGTAATCTATGAAGCCTTCTCCAATACCGAGTTTTATCGGGAACGTCTTGCCTGTGTCATCCATAATTGTGACGGTTCCGCCGGGAGACCAGTTTTCGGGATCAATGATATTGACGTTATCAACTCGAACCAGCCGGGCCTGATAATACTCGCAGCCAGTCAGCCTGGTTTCATCGAAAATATATTCGTCGTTTTCACCCTTGACCATATCGAGTGTAATGATTTCCGGCTGCGGCAATCCGACCGCCGGTTTGAGAAGCTCGATATTGAAATCGAACATCGGTTCGACCTGATGTTTCTCATTTAGATTAATTTTACCTTTGTAGAATTTGTACCATCCGGTTACTCTAACCCTGTCGCCGGCGGTGAACATGTAGTTGGTGTTAGGATCAAAGTTAATTCGGTACAATTCGGAAAGCCATTCTTCATCGGTATAATTTCCCGAGCCACCTGCAATAGAATAATTTTGTCCCATAAAGACAGCGGTGCCGGCGTGGTCGTCACCTTCACCCTGTATATAAATTTGCCACTGACCACCCATACCGACTGTGCCCGGAATGTAACTGAGCATTTCTTCCGGATTGTTCAGGACGATCCCGGTGATGGAGACCTTGTCGGGGACTTCGTACGTGCCTACACCGTCAGAATTTACTGCCTGAAGGTCCCAGTGTGTTACTTCTGTCACAGTTATATCAGCCTGGACTGCGCTTGTAATACTCAGGCTCAGAATCGATGCTGTAATAATTATTCTCATCATTTTTCTTATCCTCCAAAAAAGTTAATAATTATAACAGCGCATAAATTTATCAATATCGTGCTACTGATACAACAAAATAATTGACAATGAATAGAAAAAAATTAACATAGGTCGTTTTAATATAGAAAACGCAGTTTTTAGGAGAAAATATGGGGATTTCGGAAAAAGTTCTCGTAATAGAGTTGAACAACAAACCTGAAAACCAAAAACTCCTGTCTGGTCTGCCGCAAACTTTCGGAATGCGCTCCGGCAGGGTATATCTGGCTCCGGATCAGTCCTGTGGCCAGCATAGTACGAAAGATCGGGAAGAAATGCTGATCTTTCTTTCCGGCCGGGGAAAGCTGCTCATCGGTGAAAAAGAAAGCTTCGATATCGGTCAGGGCAAAGTCTCATATATACCACCAAACACCATTCACGACGTTAAAAACACCGGTTCAAGCCCTCTTATTTATGTTTACTGTGTAGCTCCCGTAACCAGCCAGTAAACAGGTGTTTATAGTATTATTTATGATAAAACGGGTAAAATCCCCCATATTTTTTCTCAATAAATACATCAGTTGTTTTAATTTCGGATATTTATGGGAAAAAATATGCTTGCAATCAATGACAAATCGTATATAATTTAATTGATTAATAGCTCTTTTCTTCTCATATATCTTGGTTTAGTGGGACAGTGAAAATATTATAAGTTTGCAGTATATTTTCTACATTAAAAAACTGTCTCACAGCGGCCGGGGCTCCTCAAAGCTCCGGCCCTCTTTATTTGCTCAAAAATCAACTTAATTCCTATAAAAAATGCCATAAAAGCCCAAATTTTTACTTGATTACAATTTTAATTTCTGTTAACATCTAAAATGTGTGGATGTAACTTTGATACGTATGAATTGCCTCAAATCGCCCTGTTTTTTTTCAGGGATGATCTTAATGTAGGTTCATATCGAAGGAGTGTGAATATGCACAGGCACAAAGGATTTACTCTAATCGAGCTTCTCGTTGTCATCGCCATTATAGCTTTGTTAATGTCGATATTAATGCCGGCACTTAACAGAGTCAAGCAATCGGCCAAGACTGTCACCTGCGGGACGAACCTAAAGCAGTGGACATATTTCTTTTCAATGTTCACCGAAGATAACGACGGCAAATTCGAGGCAGGAATCGGTGACGGGCACAAAAATCACTGGTTCAACGCACTAAGATCCTATTATAATAACAACAAGAAAATTATGTGTTGCCCAACTGCATTGAAGCCCATTGATGCCGATTCGGATAATGTTGCGGATGGAGGATTTAATACATTTTCAGCATGGGGTGTTTACAATGCCCAGGACGATGAGGGCTACGATCCAGAAGGTGACTGGGGCAGCTACGGAATAAACGGCTGGGCGGAAAATCCGCCACCTTCCTATAAAACGGTTTATGAAGATTTCGAAACTGCTAACTGCTGGCGTTCACCTAACGTGGAAGGTGCCGCATATGCACCTCTTATGATGGATGCCCTCAGGTTCAATGTCTTCCCAAAAGATGTAGATTCACCACCGCCAACAGAAGATATGGCCTGGGCGTCCCTGGAACATATGAGACGCATCTGCATTAACAGACACGACGGATTTATTCAGATGGCTTTTCTTGACTGGCACGTCAATAAGGTCGGACTAAAAGAACTGTGGACGTTGAAATGGCACAAAACATATAATCAAATCGGACCATTCACATCAGTCGGAGGAATTATGCCACAGGATTGGCCCGAGTGGATGCGAGGTTTCAAGGATTATTAATCAAAAAAGATGAAAAAGATAAAAGGTTTTACATTAATTGAGCTTTTAGTTGTTATTGCAATTATAGCACTCCTGATGGGGATTTTAATGCCCACCTTAAACAGGGTCAGGGAGCAGGGTAAACGTGCGATCTGCCTGAACAATCTTAAACAACTGGCAACCGCATGGACTATATACGCCGATGAAAACAACAACAAAATAGTCAATGGCGCACCTATGGGCAGCGCCGTAGGCCAGGCACTCGCAGGTTCCGGTTATCATGCTAACGAAATTCCGTGGGTAGGTGTATGCTGGGCGAGCAATTATACCTCCGGAGGGCAATTAGAGGAACAAACACAAATAAAAGGCATTAAGGCCGGCGCACTTTGGCCCTATGTCAGAGAGGCAAAACTATATAGCTGCCCCACCGGAACACGGGGAGAGATGTTGACATACGCAGCCATGGACGGGGCCAACGCGTACAGAAGAGATGGAACCGACAAGCCGGGAGTTTTCCTCAAAAGGACAACGGACATAAGAAGCTCTCATGCAACGAGAATCATTTTTATCGATGAGGGCTGGGTTACCCCGGATAGTTTCGCTGTACATTATACTCGTGAGCTCTGGTGGGACGATCCGCCTGTAAGACATGGAAATGGAACAACCGTGGCCTTCGCAGATACACACGCCGATCACTACAAGTGGGAGGGAACCGATACCGTACAATTCGGCAAAGACCGCGAACGAGGCCACCCGAGCAACGACTTTCAACCTACGACCGACGAAGGCAAAAGGGACCTGCACTGGCTGCAAAAGGGCTGCTGGGGGTCTTTAGGCTACACACCGAGCGTGTGGTAGAAGTAGCACATTTCAAATCTGAATCATTAAAAATCCCGTTAAAACAGGATATACATGAGCTGTCCGTCTTCACTTATTGAGGTTATACCCGAGAAAAGCCGGTTAATTGTGTTGTTTTACATTCATTAATGCGGCCAAAAGTATATGCCTTAATCTGTCAACGCTGAGTTTACGGAGATAATCTTCTGTGAAATCCAATTTAAATCGGCCGTGAAAGTTTCTAATTCGCCTGGTCAGCTCGTTCCGACCCAAGGAAGCAATTGAAGTTGCCTCTCTGTCAAATAATGTTCTTGTCGCCATCTTTTCGTTACCCTTGAAAAATGTTTTAAGGAAGTTGGATTCACATTATCAATATCGCTTTTTTCCCGGGGCCGATTTCGTTAAATTTCCTCCGCTAAAATCAAACACTGGAATTAGCTCGCTAATGAGGGTAAAATTTTTTGCCGTCCGAACAACGGTCTGATAACTTTGGATTATGAAAACCTACGAGCTAAATTACGAACTGCCGCCGGAGCTGATAGCACAGGAACCTCTGCCTGTCCGCAGCGATTCCCGGCTGCTTATTTTCAATCGCTCTACCGGCGAAATTTTAGACAGCAAATTTAACCACCTCGGCGACTTTCTTACACCGGGTGATTGCCTCGTGCTAAACGATACGAAAGTCATACCAGCGCGTTTTTTCGCACGAAGAACAACCGGAGCCAAACTCGAAGGATTATTTTTATCCGACAGTACAGACAAAATATGGACCTTGTATCTTAAGGGTCTGAGAAAAATAAAACCGGGCGAGAGATTACACCTGTTAGATAAACAAAAGCGGGATTTCTGCCGGGCAGAATTGCTCGAAAAAAACGATAATGGCAAATGCAGGTTAAAAATAATATCCGATACCGACACACAAACCATTCTGGAAGAAATTGGGTTCCCCCCCCTGCCCCCATATATTAAACGCGACGATGACCCGGATGCCGCCCGGCTCGATAAATTGCGATACCAAACGATTTACGCTAAACAATCCGGTGCCGTTGCGGCCCCGACCGCCGGTTTGCATTTTACACAACATCTAATCGAACAATTGAAAAAGACGGGGATAAGCTTTGCGAACGTAACACTTCACGTCGGGGCGGGGACATTCAAGCCGATTACTGTCGAGAATCTCGAAGATCATCGAATCCACGAGGAAAAATTCAGTATCAACAACGAAAACGCTGCAATCATTAACGCGGCAAAAAACAACGACCGAAGAATTATCGCCGTAGGAACCACCTCGACAAGGGTGCTCGAAACAATCGCCAACGACTCGCAGGTCGAACCGACAAACGGCTTGACGGAATTATTTATCACACCGGGATACAAATTCAAGATTACCGATGCGATGATAACGAATTTTCACCTGCCGAAATCATCGCTGCTCTCGCTGGTCGCCGCCTTCTCAGGTTTGGAAAAAATCCTCGCGGCATACAACCATGCCGTCAAAGAACGATACCGTTTCTATTCCTACGGCGACGCTATGCTGATAATATAAAAAGCCGCTGTGAATTTTTAATTAACTCACAGCGGCTTCCAAATCGTATTTATATGTTATTCGACTGCTTCGGTCTTATTTGTACATTTCGTCGAAGTAATTTTGTGCGGCTACTACTGCGGCACGCATCATATCTTCCGCCTTAGCGGTCTGGCGTTTGGCAAGTGCGGTCATCAGCGATTTTACATTCAGCTTCCTGGCCGCTTTCTCGCACGCCTCCCAGCTCAGTACGCTGCGGACTACACGGTCGATTCCCTGCTCGGTATTGTCATAGGCCCTTGTCTGCATATCGTGACCTTTCCAGCGGGCATAGCCGGCCTGCTGGATTAATCCGGCGATTGCGATATTCATGCCGTTAATTCTCGCACCGTGGTCGATGTCGTACTTGCCCGGCCCGCCGAGGATAATTCCGTCGTTGTAACCCTGGCTGTTCAGGTGCATGTGCACCATCATGT
>CAYVXS010000012.1:5361-17078 GCA_964454885.1 uncultured Pirellulales bacterium | reverse complement strand
GTGGATAACTCTCTAATTGCATGTGGTACATAATATGGGGTCAGACCACCCTTTTTATTGCGGGTCAAACTTATTATGGGAACATCGAAATCATTATTATTGATATAAGTCATTAATTCCCGGAATTTTTTCATGCTCTCAATTTCCCGTGATTCCACATTATAATACAAACAATCGGTCATGTAATGTCGGATATAAGAAGGATTGAGATTCAACCGTTCAGCATGAATCCGAGACAAAATGGAGATACTGTCGAGTCCTTTCTGTTTGGTATTGTATAGAATCGATTCAATTTTATCGTGAAGAGAGTGTCCAGCTTTATAAGCCCATACGGCAAATACGAACGGCAGACCGGTTTGTCGATTCCACATATCAGACAAATCGTAGGTGTAGTTTGCCTTTACCGACCGGAGGGCTTTATCCCCAATAATAATTGACGCATCGGTCGCTATTTTATCCGTAGTAAAGCGGATGTCATGGTCTATACCGAAGTATTGAGAAATCAGAATCCGGATGAGAATATTGGATGTTCTCGATTCGGGAAATAACCTAATAGACCTGATCTTTTTCAGGGGTTTTTGTGATTGCAGCAATACGCTTTCTACCGGCCCATCGGCACAAATTCCTATTCCCGGCAACATTTTCAGATTTTCATCTACGAGAAAATCCGCTGTGGGTATTAGTGCCGCGTCAACTCGATCGGATTTCAACTCGTCGAGCATCTCCCGGGGATATTTATTTACAAGAGAAGCTGATGGACAGAATTCAGATATAAAATGTACAAGCGGGGCAGCATTACAATAAGGCAGTACTGCGAATTTCAACATTAATACGTCTCTTTGTATTTTCGATATTTTATTTTGATAACAATCTTCCCTGTACGGTTCGGGAGATTTTTAGTTCATTGAAAAACCTTCGTTCAGGAATGTTAAAACATATAATTATTGGATCAAATTTGCAAGAATATATAAAGAAGGTTTTTTCGAAGATTACGTAACTATTTTGTCGCTCCTGGAGCGTTGAGACTTGAGCGTACTTTTTGTATTGTCTGAGCTGTGATATATTTTACACGTATCTTATTGTCATTGTAGCTGCGGTTCACCTTAAACGACTAATGAAATATTCTCAGAATCTAAAGCACCTTTGCACATCCAACAAATTATCGTCAGATATTTATTATCCGGATTATAATAGGGATTGCATTTTCTTGTCCGGATAGGTCGGTATTTCGGATGCGATCTTATCCGATATCGACTCTGGCAATAATCCATTGCTTTGCTTTTTTGTTTGATTTGTTTTGTTCGTTTTGAAATCCTCCCGAATTAAGTGCGGATTTTACCATATCAATTATCTGCATCTGTTTGCAGATTGGCTGTGGGATTCTCTGCTGGTTCTCGATGAGCAAGGCTTTATCAGGGTATTTTTGAAGGACGTGTGCCATACACAGCACTAAGATGCTGTTTGGCCCCGATTTTTTCTGTAAGTGTATTATTTATAAAATCTTGTTGTAAATTGACTTGATTTGCTTTAGGGGATTTGAACCTCCCTGGGGCTATTAAATGGCGGGTATAGTAGAAATTTTAAGATTATTTATTTTTTTAAGTAATTGCACCGCATTTGCTAAAGAAATTCCTTTAATTTTTCTGACGATTATTTCATAATAAGGTCTTGACCTGTTCGGTTATGAAGATATAATTGTAATTATGATATAATTTTGTCCTCAAGCCCCTGTGGATATCTCGCTTTTCCTCTCCCTCCGCTACACAGGGGCTTTTTTTGTTAAAAGTATTAATAGTTATACAACGGCTATATTCAATACAAACGGAATTCCATTCATAATTTCGGTTTTTACTGGAAGTAAATGCGAAGAAACTATCCGGATTCATGGAATATTATTGACAGAATAATGTGGAATTTGTTATAATATGTCACTGAGATTGACAGGCGCTTAACGATGTAAGGGCTCCTGTCGAAAAGGGGGTTGTCATTACATATAGTACCATTTATATGGGGGGTACGATGAAAAAAATTATATTGATATCTGTCGTTACATTCATGGTTCTCGTCGTCACGCCGACGGCAAAGTCAGCTATTATTATAACCGATCTGGTAGGTGATAAAGACGGATTCGGTGTCGGGTGTCCGATTGCCGGGGGATTGCATTACCTCGATTACGGAATATACTGGGAGGATTACCGGGAGCCCGGCGATCCGGATTTTACGGACAACTGGTATGAAGGTGACAAGTCCTGGACACACTTCTATGACCTGGCTGGCCAGACGCCTGCATCGGCGACATTAACGATATTCCTTGCGGGTGTCGCGGATTATGCCGATTGGAGCGCTGATGTACGTGTGGACGGTGTCACTATCGGTACGATTGAGGGGCTCGAAGGTCAGTATGATGTAACACGCCTGTTAACTTTTAATGTCCCGGTCAACCTTATTACAGGCTGGGAGAACGTGGTAATCGATGTCTCCGAAGGTAATGATGGTTATATAGTCGATTACGCTGAACTGTCTGTTGTCATTGTTCCCGCTCCCTGTGCCATTCTTTTATGTGGTATAGGTGTAGGTCTTGTAAACCGGCTGCGGAGAAGAAGAATATTGTAAGGGTATTACCCGGAATTAATATTTAAGGGCTGCAAGTTTGTGCTTGCAGCCTTTTTTCTTGCCTGGTTCGGTTTGCGGGAGTTTTACGGAGTGTTATCGAGGGTGTTTCTTCGTTTTTAGTTATGTGTTTTCCTCTATAGAGCGAAAAGCTTAAAATGATACACTTTGTAGCGATAGACATGTCCTGAGACGATTAAATTTCGAGTAAAATCCCAAAAAAGCGTTACATTCGGGGCCGGATTCGGCACATTGTAGTAGTTGATCAATATTTCATTTCTCAGGGATGGGATTTAAGATGTGTATTAGTAATATCACCATATCGGATGGGGGTAGTAGTATGAGAATGCTTAGATTTATATGGAAATGTTGGTGTGGATTATGGCAGTTGTATGGTATTTCGACCTGTATAGATTCGCATAAGTGGGAAAGCAAGATGGAAAATTTAAGATCACTCCCGAAAAGACATAATTAGATTTCTGAGCGAAGTTTTTTACATAAACACATAATTCATCAGAATTGTGTTATTAATTCGCATTTTTCTGCCCGGCATTAAGCTTTCTTTTTTTGCCCTCTTTTGTTAATTTTGCAATTAACTGTTGATATATTTGTTCCTACTTCCTGTTTGATTTCCACATCTGAAATCGGCCGGTTTTTTTAAAAAAATTTATGTCTGGATAACATTTGATTTAGAAACAAAAAACTTGTTTTTTGGGATAAATATGATACTCTGATAATAAATGGGGGTATATATATTTTATATTTGAAGGCAAGGTGAAAGTTATTTACATGCGACGAGGATTTACACTTATTGAGCTGCTGGTTGTTATTGCCATTATAGCACTTTTAATGGGAATATTGGTGCCTGCCCTTAACAAGGTTAGAGAAATGGGCAAGCGAACAGTGTGCATGGCCAATCTAAGGCAATTATGCACTGCGTGGATGTTGTATGCCGAAGAAAATAACCAGCTGAATTGTATTGCTACCCCCGGTGCGCAAGGCTGGGTTGGCTCAACTTCTTCTACGGGAGCGGTTCCGCTCTCGAAAGAGCGGCAGAGAGATGAGATCAGTAAAGGCTCACTGTGGCCTTATATGAAGAATATGGATGCATATAAGTGCCCGACGGGTCTGCGGGGGGAGTACGTAACCTATTCCATTTTTGATAGTATGTACGGTGCTACGGCCGGTCTTAACAACGAAGGTATGAAAAAGAAGGGTATTTATATCAAAAACAAGATGGATTTGTCCCGTCCGGCGGAAAGATTTGTTTTTCTCGACGAAGGCTGGGCAACTTCAAACAGCTTTACAGTTTATTTTGCGGAAGAGGCATGGTGGGACGAACCACCGATAAGGCATGGAGATGGTTGCACCTTCGGTTATGCCGACGGCCATGCCGATTATTATAAATGGACAGGAGAGGGCACGCTGGAACTCGGCAGAAAGCGTGATTTGGGAGCCGCAGCAGGAAAAGGACAGGATATCGGCCATAAACCCGATTCACCCGAAGAAAGAGACGACCTGCACTGGCTGCAGAAAGGTTGCTGGGGGCAGTTAGGTTACACTCCAGGTAATTAGCAGTATGATGTATATTTGTAGGATAATGTTTCTGATATTATCTTTTCTATCTGCTTAAAATCCTGCTGTCGGTAATTTCATACCGGGGGAACTTTTTGTTCGCCAATTCAGTTCTGGGCGTGGGCTGTTTGATTAATCTTGTTGGAATTGTGCTGCTTAGACTCTCATGCCGGAAACGGATGCCTCGAAAACGAGATTACCATCAACGACTCCCTGGACATCTGTTGTAACCAAAGATGTACGTTTTTTTCGTCTATATTTTGTAACCAGACCGAGCAGATATAGTCTTTGGCCCGGTTCGATGACGGAGCGGAATTTTGCATACTCTATACCGGCAAAACCGATGAATCCCGGTTCCTGAAAAATCTGTTTCATAAAGAAGCTTGCAAGCTGCGCTGCTGCTTCGACCATGATTACGCCGGGCATCAAAGGCCGACCGGGGATGTGACCGCGAATCCAGAATTCATCCTTTGTGATGTCCTTATAGCCTAAAATCTGGTTTTTTTCCATATCATACCAGAGGATGCCGTCAAGCTGCTGCATTTCATATCTTTGCGGATTCACACTGCAAACTGCTTCTTTATCGAATATTGGCTTTGCCTCGAGGTCTATTTGTGATAAATCAAAAAATAAAGGAGGGGGCATTATGTACCTCAGGAAAGAGCATCCTCAACGCCAAATATACCGCATATTGCACCATTATGGTTAACATATTGTTTATATATCCTCTATGGCGCAAATATACTATGCTTAAAGAAGCATTAAGCCGGCGTTTTAGATAATCGCGGTAGTTTAATCGGTTGATCTGATTTCGAGAACACGATTGCGGACAAATTGAGCCGCCTGTTTGATTTTTTGCATTTGTTTGCGAACTCGTGTTCCTGCAGCTTTATTCCCGCCTTCAGCCTTACCTATGTCGGCCTCAATTTCCGCAACTAATACTTTCAGGTTTTCATATTCTTGCATCAGAACGATCTCCATTTCATATATTTTAGGTCTATTAGAGCAGTTAAAATTGCCTTAGAAAATTAACTGGGTACAGGCATTTTGTCAAAGAAAAAAGGCTTTTTTTGCAAAAAAACAAATATTTTTTATATTATCCCGCTAATTTTTTAGTTAATTCTGCTATTCTCTTACCACGCCGTGCACATTGTTTAGTAACTCGCTGGTCGGGTTTGCCTATTGAAACGGGGCCGTAATGGTCGCCGCGTGGATCGCCCTGGACGATCATCCCGCTTATAAGCATTGCCTCAATGATTCCCATTATCGTAGTTTCATTGCCTCCGCCTATGTTTGCCGCACTGGAAAAAGCCGCTCCGACTTTACCATCGAGCTGGCCGTGGCGGCTGACCAGTTCATCGATAAGGCTCTTGATAGGCCCGGCCATTTGGCCGTAATACGTCGGAGAGCCGATTACTATCGCATCGTAACTAAAGAGTTCTTCAGGAGTTATATCGTTGACGGATTTGCATTCGCTCGGCAAATCGGCCTCATTCATTGCTTTGGCGATTATTTCCGCCATTTCTTTGGTATTGCCACTTCTTGAATGGTAAATAACTAATCCTTTTGCCATATTGAATCCTTTTCCTTTTAGCCCATATCTATGAAGTTCTGCTAATTATCCTCTATTTTACCCGTTCCTGTAAGGGGAAAACATAATTTTTATGAATTTTTTAGTGAGGTTTTTTCAAGCCTATCGACGCAGGTACCCGAGTTTTTCCGGCAGGGGGACGTTATTGCCGAATTTGTCTTCGCCGTATCCGGATTCCGCTAAAAGCTTGATATCATGCAGAACGCGCTTATCGCCGACAAATGTCGTGGTGATTTCGGATTCCACATCGATTTTACCCATTGCCAGAAGTCTGGCCATCTCATCTATGACCTTTTCCAGTATTGTTCCCTGCTTTCGTGCCGGTTCGTCCGGCAACTGCAGAGGTTGCTCGTACAGGATTAATTTTCCTCGTCCGGCCAAAGTCAGTGCTATGCCGAATACGACTCCATTGATATCCATATCAACGTTTTCTTCCTGGACGAGATTTAAACGGACGATTTCCTCGGTCAGCCATCGTCGTTTGCGTGCGTTAATTTTTTCGTTGGCCCGGAACAAATCCAGCGGCAGGCGTGCGTTGTAAACCTCATCGTCCAAGTGCATCCGAACTTCACTTCCATAATGCTGCACAATCTTGGCGTTGAGTGTTGAAGGGCGAACGTGAAAGCCTCGGTATTGAGGGATCGGCAACTCAATCCGGCCGACCTTCGCATAACGTTTGAGCTTTTCCTGGCAAAGCTGTACCGCGTATTCTATATACAGACTAATGTGGGTGATCGAGTAATTCATTAAAACATTCAGCAGCGTGTCGGCCTTTACAACAGGCTCACTTTGTTTCAGTGATCTACACAATCGTCTGTTGATTAAATGCCGTTCATAGTGATGGGCAAACAATGTTGCGGTTCTTAACAGATGAAGGATGACGCTTATGTGGCCTCTGAGAGCCGGCAGGTCTGCGTCAAGCTCGGCGGCTTCGGTGCCTGATACATACGTATCGTATAGTGACTGGAGATTGTGAAACTGAAGCTGGAGACTTCGCAGCTTTTCTTCGCTGACCGAGCCTGCGAGGTAGCTTGCGTATTCTTCAGGCTTAGCCCGGGCAGCCGCGCAAACATCCTTACTTTCAGCGGCCAGATTCAAAAAGGCGGTCGCAAGAAGAGTTACCGTCTCGGATACGGCTTCAATTTTGTGTATTTCGCACGTGTTCGGTAATTTCCCTTCGGGAAGCCTTTCGTCGTATATATTATCATTTTGATTTTCTGAAGGGACAGGCAGGCCGATTTCACCGGCCAGTATAACTATTTTTCCGGCTGCCTGTAAAAGTATTCCCGTTGTGAAATCGAATGTCTCGTCCGTGGCTTTGACGAAATCCCTGCCTGTCGATAAAAGATGATAGCCGGGCAGTACGGATCGGATGTGTAGCAGCTCGTAGCTTACATCGGAAAATCCCTTCATGGTTGCAGTAAGAGACCTGAATTCACACCAGTTGCAGTTATTGCTCGCGCCGTAGGCGTCAAGCAGCTCTTCGACCTGTGTGGATTGAGAAAGTAATGCGCCTAACAGCGGGCGTGTAAGAATTTCTTTGGTCGATTTGCACTTTGATATCCTGTTTGCAAGAGCCAGCAGTTTGCTGCTGCGTTCTGCAATCAGCTCTTTAAAATCTTGTTCTGCGATAATTTTTACAGCCATTTAACATACACCATTTGGAACGAATAGATGTCATTGTTCGGTTTTTTCCTTGAGAGGGATGATTTCCGGTTCGCCGAAATTTTTTGGCATCTTGAAATCAAAAACATTCTTATCTATTGCCTTATTTATCTTCGGCTGGAGAAATTTTATCTCGTAGATATCTTCTTCAGTCGTAACGGCGAGCACCTTTGCCGGCAGGTTCAGTTTCCTGTCGATCCAAAAATCAATTGTTTTATAATCATCCTTATATATCGAGTTCGGCCTGACATTCAAGTGGACTTGAATAAAATCCTTCGATTCGGGAGTTTTTTGCTCGATTAAACTGACCTCGAACTGTTCTTTCAACTCTTCTATTTTTGTAAAGCCCACTAACGGCAGATACTCGCTGGCCAGTTCGAAAACATCCAAAGGCTTGTTCGGATCACCGGCCTCGGCCACTTGAATATACCTCACCTCCGGGACCTCGTAGTCAATACACACAAGCCAGGTGCCTTCGAATTGGCGGCCGGGATAAACAAGAGAAGCTCCGTCGACAACTATATATTGCTCGATGTATTTTTGTTCTTTCTCTTCGTCCTGTTTGCTTGTTTGAAAATTTACCCTCAGTTTGGTTTTGTTACCCTCTTTTGTGTAATACAGGGTTCCTTTCTGAAGCTTCTGCGAGTCGAATAAAGATGGCTGAGTAAATTTGAACTCGATTTGCCCCTGATACGATTTAAGCTCGTGTGTGCTTTTGTTTAGCTGTTCGAGGATTGTATCGATTGGATCTTTTTTTTGTTCTTTCTGCTGTGCATCAGGATTGTCCACGGCTCCGGAAGCACAACCGGCGCTAACTATCCATAAGAGTAAGAAAGTAATCCGGGTTATTATTTTTATATTCATTATTTCAACTCCTTTTTTTCATTTCAATAATGTCGATGATACCGCTGAAGTTTTCAATACAAAAATCTGCATGTTCGGAAAATTCCCCGGCTTTGCTGTGATTGGTCAAAAGCACGGCAACGGCTCCCGCGGCCTTTGCACACAACAGATCGAACAGGTAATCTCCCACTAATACCGTTTCTTTCGGCTCTACGCCGAATGTCCTGCACAAATGAAGTACCCCGAAGGCATCGGGCTTGACGGGGCCGTCTTCCCGGCCGACGACAGCGTCAAATTTCAAACCATGCTTGTGGGCGATGGCAAAAGCATTATCTCGTCTGTTCCGGGTCAGAACTCCGATTTTTATCCCCGCCGCGCTGAGAGCCGAAAGTGTTTCCCTGGCGCCGGGATTTAGCTCGGACGCCGTTACCGCTTTTTGCTCGTGATAATTGAGTATCTCCTCCGCTTTCGTGCGCTGCTGAGGAGTCATTTTCTCCATCGCCTCGAGTATCGGGCCGGAATTTCTGTCCAATCCGATTTCTTCCCGTATCACATCGAAGTCGAAATATGGTTTTGTTATTGTGCCGTCCAGGTCAAATATAACTGCATTAACTGACATATTAAACGATCCGGATATTTTTTATATTTTCAATTGCCGTGTTTTTAATTTTCACTCGGCATTTTCTTGCGCAGAAGCTCAATAAAATATCGACCCGCCTGGGATAGAATTTTGTCTTTACGAACAATTATACCCGTCGGCCTGATAAAACGTTCGTTGGAAAAGTCTATTGCTTTAATTGTTCCGCTTCCAAGCTCCTGGAGTATTGCAGTTTTGGGTAAGATACTTATACCTGAATTGATTTCCACCGCCCGTTTGACGGTTTCTATATTATCGAATTCCATCACCGGACTGACGCTGACATTGTAGTGTTCTAAAATACCGTCTATCCACATCCGTGTAGGGACGTCTTTTTCGAAAGCTATGAATCGTTCGAACTGCAGTTTGTGGATATCAACCTGTGATTCATATGCCAGGGGGTGTTTCGGGCTGCAGGCCAGAACAAGCGGCTCATCCTCGAAATCGAACACTTCGAGCCTTTTGTCCCGTTTCGGGACTGCGACAAGACCGATATCAACGTCCCCGTCTAAAATCAATTCATATATTCTGCTTGAGCTGAAATATTCGATATGAACATTTACTTTCGGGTAGCTGACCATAAACTTTTTGACATAATCAGGCAATGTGTGCATACCTATACTGAATATAGCCGCTACGTTTATTTTGCTTATAGTGGTTTTTTGTAATGTCCGCAGCTCATTTCTGAGCTGTTCATATCTTTCGAGCATGTCTTTGCTTGCCTGATAAAAAACCTGGCCTGCCTTTGTTAATTCTATGGGTCTTTTTTTACGATTAATCAACTGGCACTTGTGGATTAATTCCAGTTGGGCGAGCTGTTGTGAGACTGCAGACTGGCTTATGAGATTTTTCTCCGCAGTCTTTGAAAAACTACGTGACTCTGCCAAGTCACAGAATAGCTTCAGCATTTCTATATGCATTATAAGATATCCTAATAAGTTCTATTAATATTTATTCCTTGTATTTTATCTATCAGGTATTGTAGTGTATTAATTCTATCAGTTTACAATTTATATTGCAATTGTATGAATTTATTATTAATTCGACTTATAGTAGGAGTTGAATTATGTAGAAACCCCATATCTTATTAGGAGATTCATGTAATGACGGCAAAAACCATTATCCAGAGAGTTTATGAGGATGTTCTAAAGAGAAATCCGGGCGAAACGGAGTTCCATCAGGCGGTGAAAGAGGTGCTCGACTCTTTAGTGCCTGTTTTGGATAGACATCCCGAATATGTAGATGCCAAAATTCTTGACAGGATCGTAGAGCCGGAAAGGCAGTTTATGTTCCGTGTACCCTGGCAGGATGATAAGGGCAATATTCAGGTCAATAGAGGCTTCCGCTTCGAATTCAGCAGCGCGCTTGGCCCGTACAAGGGGGGATTGAGGTTTCATCCCACAGTCAATGCAAGTATCCTGAAATTTCTTGGTTTCGAACAGATTTTTAAGAATTCTCTTACCACTTTACCGATGGGTGGCGGAAAGGGAGGTTCGGATTTCGACCCAAAAGGTAAGAGCGATAATGAGGTAATGAGATTCTGTCAGAGTTTTATGACCGAGCTTTTCCGTCATATCGGTTCGCGTACAGATGTTCCTGCGGGTGATATCGGTGTGGGCGGACGTGAAATCGGTTATATGTTCGGCCAATACAAGCGTCTTAGAAATGAATTTACCGGCGTTTTGACCGGCAAAGCCCTCAACTGGGGCGGCTCGCTCATACGTCCCGAAGCAACCGGGTACGGCTGCGTGTATTATGCCGGGGAAATGCTGAAGACTCGCGGCGATAGTTTCAAAGGTAAAGTTTGTACTGTCTCCGGTTCCGGAAATGTGGCCCAGTACACCGTGGAAAAACTTAACCAGCTCGGTGCAAAGGCCGTCACTTTATCGGATTCGAACGGAACTATTCACGACCCCAATGGAATTGATGACGAGAAGCTCGCTTTTGTGCTCGAACTTAAAAATGTCCGGCGCGGACGCATTAAGGAATATGCCGATAAGTATAAAGTTCAGTATCTCGAGGGAAAACGCCCATGGGGGATCAAGTGCGACTGTGCGTTCCCGAGTGCGACGCAGAATGAAGTGAACGAGGAAGATGCCAAAACGTTGCTAAAGAACGGTTGCGTGCTTGTTGCCGAAGGTGCGAATATGCCGAGTACTCCCGAGGCGATTGAGCAGTATCTGGAAAATAAGATTTTGTACGGTCCTGCCAAGGCTGCAAATGCCGGTGGTGTTGCTACTTCGGGACTGGAAATGTCGCAGAATGCCATGATGATGTCCTGGTCGCGTGAAGAGGTCGATGAAAAGCTGCACAATATTATGATTGCGATTCATAAACAGTGCTACGATGCTGCCGAAGAGTACGGCGAGCCGGGAAATCTGGTTATGGGTGCTAATATCGCCGGTTTTGTTAAAGTGGCCGACGCCATGCTCGATCAGGGTGTTGTGTAATATAAAAGTACGGAGCAATTGGCTCACATGCGCCGGAAACGGTGATTGATTGTACAACGGTTTGGTTCTGGGCGACGATATTTGTTGAACTGTGATGTGTTTGATGGAAAAAGGGCAAAACCTGTTTGTATAATGGGTTTTGCCCTTTTACAATTATATAATGTTATCGAGATAGTTTAATAATAATTCTTCGGTATTTCAAAGAAATGAAAGAGGTTTAATTATGCCGGGATGGGCCAGCACGGGAATCGATTCTCTGGACAATGTATTTACCGGTTTGAAAAAAGGCGACAATGTAGTCTGGCAGGTCGATAGCATTGATGATTTTTTCGACTTTGTTACATCT
>CAYVXS010000012.1:0-5351 GCA_964454885.1 uncultured Pirellulales bacterium | reverse complement strand
GTCGAACGGGCAAAGCAACAATCCCGCCGGGTAGTTTATATGCGATTTGCCGACCATAAGCCTTTGACGAAATCCTGTGATGGTGTTGTCATGTACAGGCTCGATGCCGATAGTGGTTTTGAAACGTTTACTACGAGGGTTCATGATATCATTGCCAGAGAAGGCAAAGAAGTTTATTATGTTTTTGATTGTCTTTCATATCTGTTGGATGCCTGGGCGACGGACCTGATGATTGGTAATTTTTTCATGGTTACATGTCCGTACCTGTTCGAGCTGGATACGATTGCGTACTTTGCGCTTTTACGTAATCGCCATTCGTTTAAGACAATCGCCCGCATCAGGGAGACCACACAGCTTCTGCTGGACCTTTATAATGTCGAGGGCAGATATTGTCTTCATCCCTTGAAGGTCTGGAAACGTTATTCCTCGACTATGTTCCTTCCGCACATGCAGCAGGACGGTGTTTTTGTACCGATTACGAGCAGTGTCGATGCTACGAAACTTCTTGCTTATATCTCCGAGCAGGAAATTCGGCCGTCACAAAGAGTGCTTGATTACTGGGACAAGCTGTTTTCACAGGCGACGGAAATGGCTCAGATGTGGGACGTATCGGAACAGGATAAACAACAGGCGATGGATCGACTCTGCAAGATTATGATCGGTAAAGACGAAAGAATGTTATCACTGGTCAGGAAGCAGCTCACTCTTGATGATTTACAAGCCATCAAAAACAGGTTGATCGGAACGGGTTTCATCGGCGGAAAAGCGGTTGGAATGCTCCTTGCCAACAAGATTATTTCCAGGGAAGAATATGATTTGAGTAAGCATCTCGAGCCGCACGATTCTTTCTATGTCGGTTCCGATGTTTTTTATACGTATCTCGTGGAAAACGGCTGCTGGAAGCTGCGTGTCGAGCAGAAGACCAAAGAGGGATATTTCAGGGCGGCGGCTCAACTGCGGGAAAAACTTCTTACAGGCCGGTTCCCCGACCAGATTCGTGAACAATTCCAGGAAATGATCGAGTATTTCGGGCAGTCTCCGATTATTGTCCGTTCAAGTTCTCTGCTGGAAGATGCCTTTGGCAATGCCTTTGCAGGTAAGTATGTCAGTTTGTTTTGTGTCAATCAGGGTACACCCGAAGAGCGTTATGCACGTTTCGAGGAAGCTGTACGCGCGGTTTATGCGAGCACGATGAGCGAAGACGCACTTACGTATCGTTTGCAGAGAGGGCTTGACCAGCGGGACGAGCAGATGGCCCTGCTTGTGCAGCGTGTCTCCGGTTCCTATCGAAACAGCTACTTCTTCCCGGATTTGGCTGGTGTCGGCATGTCACACAATGCTTTTGTCTGGAAGCCGGACCTCGATCCGAAGGCGGGAATGCTCAGATTGGTCCTGGGGCTGGGCACAAGGGCAGTCAATCGTGTGGAGGATGATTACCCGCGTATTATCGCGCTCGACCAGCCGTTGATCAGGCCTGTTTCCGGTGTAGATGATATCCGCAAATACTCACAGCATCGTGTTGATTTGCTTGACACCAGGGAAAATGCATTAAAGACAATTCCGTTCCGGCAGCTTATAGATGAGAAACCTGATCTTAACCTGGATATGGTTGCGGTCAGAGATTATCAGATGGCAAGGCAGGCCCGGCAAAAAGGTTCGACCGACACGGAATACTGGCTCCTTACATTCGAGAAGCTCTTGACGAAAACTTCCTTTGTTCAAACGATGCAGAAAATTCTTAAGACTCTGGAAGATAATTATCAGTATCCTGTTGATATCGAATATACCGTGAATTTCACACAGGACGACAAGCTCGTAATAAATCTTTTACAGTGCCGCCCGCTTCAGACCAGAGGCGAAAAAGGGAGAGTGGAAATTCCCGAAAAGCTCGAAGCGGAAAAGATTTTATTCAAATGCGAAGGTTATTTCATGGGCGGCAATATCTTTCAGGACCTCAAGAGGATAATATATGTTGAGCCGCAGGCCTATATCGATTTACCTCTTTCAGGCAAATACGACATTGCCCGGTTGGTCGGCCGCCTCAATAAGCAAATAGCCCATAAAGAGGGCGAGGCCACTATCCTGATGGGGCCGGGCAGGTGGGGGACAAGCACGCCCAGCCTCGGTGTACCTGTCGGCTTCCATGAAATCAACAATGTCACCGTCCTGGCGGAAATCGCCTATGAAGGGGCGAATTTAATACCGGAGCTTTCCTTCGGTACGCATTTTTTCCAGGATTTGGTGGAATCGGATATTTTCTACGTTGCCCTGTTTCCGGGAAAACCCAATACAATTTTCAACATTGCCAGGCTTGACGAAATGCCTAACGAGCTGGCCGAAGTCTTGCCCGAAGGCGGCAAATATACCGATGTTGTCAAGCTTTACAGGCCCAAAGATCATAACCTTAGAATAATTAGCGACTTAACATCCCAGCAAGTTATTTGCCTGGACGCTTGATACTTTTTATGTATTACTCCTTTAGAAGTAGCCCTAAAGAGGTATTTTTGGTTATATAGCGAGATTTGATAAAATTAATAAAATAAAAATATATAAAATACGTAGTTTCCACAATTGACTTGGAAGAAAAACGTTGTATATATAGTCTTCGTTGAAAGACATGGTGCCTCAAAGGAGGAGGACCACACCTTCAGTCTGAATGGATATCAGCACGACAGAACGTCTCTTGTTTGAAGTGCATTGGTGTGGGACTCGATTTTTTCCATTTTTGGGGGGAGGTACCGTGTAAACAGATGAATGGATTTGTTCAGGAGCAGGGACAAATGGAGTTAATGACAGGCAGGTCACATAAAGGATTGGATTTACCGCCGCTGTATCGAGATGCGACGGTGGCGTCTGTAAGGATTGAAGGCGGTGGTGGTACACGTCAATTAGTAGCCGGACTTCCCATAAACTTCATTCGTTCGACCGGTGACGTTTCTTACGGAACGGATCGTTCAATTCATTTCTTCCCGGCATTTGATTGCACATGTTTGACTCGCAGTCCGCCTTGATTGATAAAAATCATTTTAAGTAATTTCAATGGAATGAGCTGATCTTGTATCAGTAAATATTCTGGAGATGAGGGATGAATAAGGTAAGTATAATTTTCATAATAGTTTTTGCGATTACAGGTTTCGCAGATGCCGCTGTTGATCTGATGTTCGTTGTGGACGAGTCGGGTTCTATGTCCGGCGAGCATGAATGGATCGGCGATATGGTGACATATATGGATTCGAAGCTTATATCCGCAGGCCAGGCTGATAACATGTACGCCCTTGTCGGTTTTGCGGCCGGCACCTCCGATGGCGGCCCCGATCCTCGCAGACATTCGGTGGGCAGCGGCGCATGGGGCTCAGCCGGAGAACTTTCAGCTGCAACAGCAGAGCTTGTTACATCAGGAGCATGGGAGGACGGCTGGGACGCAATTAATTTCGGGCTGAAAGGCTATTACTTTCACAATGACGCCCTTGTTAATATGATATTGGTTACCGACGAAGACAGGGACAATTTGAATAACAACCTAACTTACGACAAGATGTTGACCTCGCTGAACGACGGGAACGTAATGTTGAACGTTGTTGTTGACTGTGGCTTCGAGAACGGCCAGGGAGTTTCGGCGCTGGGTGTCGATGCCTATGGCAACGCATACATCGCAGACGGCTCCGGTGGTTATACCATAAGTCCCGGCGGAATCATGGTCTCGCCGTATTACAACACCGATACCTGCTATGTCGAACTTGCCTGGGCTGCCGGTGGTGCGGCGTGGGACCTGAACCAACTACGCAACGGCGGTATGGTTGCCGAGTCGTTCACTACGGCGTTTGTCGATGTCAAGGTCTCGGAAATCGTATGCACTCCCGCTCCCGGCGCCTTTTTGCTTAATGGGATCGGCGTTTTGTTTGCCGGTTTGCTGCGAAGGTGCAGGGTTATTTAAAGAAGAGTCGGTAACGTTCGAAAAACATCGGTGAATTAACTGATTTGCGATAAACTGACGAGGCAGAAGTTTTAATTCGACTTTTCGGATTTATGATATTTAATAATCGCATATTACCAGGTCATCGACCAAAGACATTGCATACCGCAGAAATTACTGTTAAAATCCGTTAAATGGACAAGGACGTAAACATCGGCAAAGTAGTTCGTCAGCATCTTGAGATGGAACAGTTTTTCTGTGGTTTTGCCGTAAAAGGTAAAGCCCAGCCCACACAATCCCGGGAATCCGAGCAGCAAAAGGAGGATCCTATGACTGTCGCTGAAAAAACGAAAGAGCTGGAAAAAATCGCCGGGCAGATTCGCCAGTGCCGTCTGTGTGATTTAGGCTCTCTGCGAACCAACGCCGTGCCCGGTGAAGGAAGCCCGAATGCCCGTATCATGTTCATAGGTGAAGCCCCCGGCGCCGACGAAGACGCCCAGGGCAGACCTTTTGTCGGCAGGGCAGGTCAGCTTTTGGATAAAATTATCGTCGCTTGCGACCTCAAACGCAGCGAGGTTTATATTGCCAATATTTTGAAATGCCGCCCGCCGCAAAATCGCGATCCACGTGCCGATGAAATTATAAACTGCTTTCCATATCTTCAAAAACAGATCGAGATTATAAATCCTGAAATTATCGTGGCTCTTGGTGCTCCAGCGGCAAAAACATTACTAAATTCGACTAAGTCCATTGGGCAGCTACGCGGCCGGTTCGAGGAATATTACTCGGGTATCGGCCGACCACCAATTAAACTTATGGCAACATATCATCCCGCGTATTTATTGCGAAATTATTCACAGGAGAACCGTAAAAGGGTCTGGGAGGATATGAAAAAAGTCCTGGCAGAACTCAACCTGCCTGTTCCTTAATCCATGTATGGAATAAAAAAAAAGCCCCTGCTTGAAGGAGGAAAGGTGGAATGCAGGGGCCCATAGAAGGTAATAAGTCTCCGACTTATTTCCCCTTATATAGGCGTTTGTGAGTTGTTAATTATTGATTGTTTTTTTGGGATTTTTTTTGTTTTCTTAAAATTTATGGAAAAGCCCTTGTTTCGTGGAGGAGAGGGAGAGGACAAAACAAGGGCTTCAAACAGTAAAGATATATGTTATATCCTTCTTTTGACCGATCATCCAAAGGCTATAAATAAGTGCCATCGGCGAGGCCGGATGTAACGGTTTTTCCGAATTTATCAGGTTTTCTGTATATAACGACATCTTGGCCTTAAATAGTGTGTGTTTTGTTGTAGTGAGTATTCTGCGGGCCGGATGCGTTTATTCCTGCGTGGTTGAGGCTATTTTTGCAGAATATGCTTTTCGACTGGCATAATTGGCGATTTTTAATTATAATTTATTGCTTTTAAAGGAGAATTTATGGTACC
>CAYVXS010000011.1:0-17218 GCA_964454885.1 uncultured Pirellulales bacterium | reverse complement strand
ACGAACCTTGTTGGCTGCACTGTTGACGCAATCACAGGCGGATATCTATTCGGATTCATAGCCGCCGCATACGTAACAGGATTACTGGCTCAAGAAGGATGGGACAGGCGAATCGTCACCACAATCTTTGCGATGATTATCGGGAACCTGCTGATTTACTTTTTCGGCCTGCTGTGGTTCTCTACTATTGTCGGCATCAAAGACGCACTTATTACGGGTGTTTATCCTTTTATCACCGGCGACCTGATTAAAATCGGGTTAGCCGCCGCCCTGCTGCCGGCCGGTTGGAAACTGCTTGCAAAGATCAATCCTCGTGCGTCTTAAAACATCATTCAGAGTACCGATAAATGAAGAAATCTTAAGGAGACTGAATCGTTGATTGATGCCGGACCAGGTGATAATACCAGTGACGTAACCATGCGACAGTACTCATCGGTACAAGAGCTTATCAACAATATTCCCTATATAACAATGACGCTATTAGGAACGGTGATTTTCATCGTTGCCTTCGGCAATTTAGTATGGGCGTTGACGGCTGCCGGCGCCTATTTGATATACGGTATAGCAGGCGCATTCTGGATTATGGTTTTTGTATGTCCCTACTGCAGGTACTGGAATACAAGGTTATGCCCCTGCGGATATGGACGGATAGCAGCAAAATTTCGCAGTAAAAGCGATGTCGATTGTTTCAGTGAGAAGTTTAAAAAACATATACCTGTTATTGTGCCTTTGTGGTTTATCCCAATACTGGCCGGTGGCCCGGTGCTCGTAAGCAGGTTCTCATGGTTACTATTAGCCCTGCTTATTATTTTTGCTCTGGATGCATTTGTTGTTTTACCGCTGGTTTCTACACAGCACGGCTGTAAAGAGTGCCCACAGAAAGATACATGCCCCTGGATGAAGCGTGAGACGAAATATAACGGTTGATCACAATTATCAATATGACCAAAAAACAAGTGCCATATAATAACTTCGGAACCGGTCTTAAAGGCATCTTTTATAATGTTTTAAGTGAACAAATATTGAGATTGATGGTATAGAATCATAAATGCTGTATGAGTCTAAGTTTTGGAAAAGTCGGTTTAGCTGAATTCTGGACACATAATCCGGTTAATGTAACTTGAAAATTTATTATTTCCATGCAATCTTTGCTGCCAGCAGAAAATTGAGGAGGACAATAAAATGAATCATCGTATCTTTCATCTGAGTTTGCCGATTTTAGTATGCCTATGGGCTGTCATGCCTGCCCCTGGAGCATCTATTCTTATAGAGAACGCCTCATTTGAGTTTCCGGTGATAGATCCTCTTTTGAATCTCTTTGGGGCAGATCCTAACGTAGATAACTGGACAGAGATAGACATCGATACTCTCGGAAGTCAAAACACCGGCGTTTTCGTCAATACAGAACCGAATAATATCAACTTCTTCGGGAACCACGACCATATATTCAACGCTGACGGCAACCAAATGGCGTTTCTCGGCTCTGAAGCGGGCAATGCCTTCGAACAGGACCTTTCTGCAACATATAATATCGGCTGCGACTATCACTTGACTGTCGCGGTTGGAACTTCTTTTATGTTTCCACCTTCGACAGAAGAGCCTATAGATTATCTCGAGCTGGCTCTGTACTACCGTGATGGCAACGAACCGGCAGATATTGTATCTTTGATGATACCTGCTAATGACCCAAACCAGTGGCTGAAGGATTTTTCGCTTTATCTGCCGATTGTCTCGTCGGATGATCCGTGGGCGGGTAAAAATATCGGCATTGCTATACGTGCCGCCGGTAAAGCAGGAGGATTCTGGGACCTGGATAACGTCAGGCTCGAAGAATTACTGCCGGCATCTATCCCTATAGAGAATGCCTCATTTGAGTTTCCGGTGATAGATCCTCTTTTGAATCTCTTTGGGGCAGATCCTAACGTAGATAACTGGACAGAGATAGACATCGATACTCTCGGAAGTCAAAACACCGGCGTTTTCGTCAATACAGAACCGAATAATATCAACTTCTTCGGGAACCACGACCATATATTCAACGCTGACGGCAACCAAATGGCGTTTCTCGGCTCTGAAGCGGGCAATGCCTTCGAACAGGACCTTTCTGCAACATATAATATCGGCTGCGACTATCACTTGACTGTCGCGGTTGGAACTTCTTTTATGTTTCCACCTTCGACAGAAGAGCCTATAGATTATCTCGAGCTGGCTCTGTACTACCGTGATGGCAACGAACCGGCAGATATTGTATCTTTGATGATACCTGCTAATGACCCAAACCAGTGGCTGAAGGATTTTTCGCTTTATCTGCCGATTGTCTCGTCGGATGATCCGTGGGCGGGTAAAAATATCGGCATTGCTATACGTGCCGCCGGTAAAGCAGGAGGATTCTGGGACCTGGATAACGTGCGTCTTAGCCGGTGGATGCCGTCTGAGGATTTATTAGTGACAAACAAGGAGTAAATATGTCACCGGTACAGTACAGGCATGGACACCTCCGGACGGACGCAAGTCATACAAACGAAATGTCACTATCAAGCTGTGTCACAATTCGCGACAATATCCGACTACCTGGTTTTACCCTTATCGAACTACTGGTTGTGCTGGCTGTCATATCGCTTCTTATGGGGATACTGCTGCCGGCGCTTTCTCAGGTCAGGCTACAGGCCCGCCGCGCGGCCTGCGGGAGTAATCTCCACCAGGTGGGTATGGCAATCCATCTGTACGCCGAGACTTTCGACGACACAATCCCCTTCGGGCCGGAAGGCCGTCCGATTACAGGCTCGAATTTTTACACAGTAACCGGTAACGTGACCAGCCTTTTGTCCCTGGAAGACGGCGCGCCTGTGGGCCTGGGATTAATGCTGCAAAATTATCTCTCAGACCAATCAAACGTACTCTTTTGCCCGGGAGCCGACCAGCCTTCGGAGGCCGAAGACCAATTGTCCCGAGTAGGAACGGCCCAGGCGCAAAGTGACTATTATTACCGTCATGCATCGGTTGCATTGCTCAAAGGAACGCCAATGAAATTTCACATCAAACTAAGTGATCTCGGTCGGAACAGCAAAGGACATCCCATTGCCGCACTGGTTACAGATGTACAATTCCTGGCGCATCAGTCTCTGGCATCATTTCAGGTAAAAACCCGAACAAGCCACAAAAAGGCGGCCAGCAATATCCTGTTTGCAGATGGGCGTGTAACTACGGTTGATAATAAAGACGATAAGTTAACGGTGGACATCGGGACGAGACCTTATGATGCGCTCGAAAAAATTCTCGCCATGTTCGAAATAGTAGATGACTACCATTAAAAGTAGATTAGTATCTTCTTCACACTGTTGGAAACGTTTTCCAGACGAAATGTTCCGGAATTGATGCACTCACGAACTTTTTCTTTCCGTGGTATTTATATCACAATTGCTTCTTTACCGCCTGGGTATGAATTAACTCGAAGACGGCCTTGATAAATTCGCCGTCCAGGCCGATTTTCTGCGCCTTTTCGATGTGGTCCTTTAAGAGGCTTTCCCATCGGCCAAGCTGCAGCACCTGGATATTATGCTCGTGTTTAAGCTTGCCGATTTGCTCGACCCATTTCATTCTCTCGGCGATGTCCTGGATGATCTTGGCATCCACATGGCTGATTGCGGCGCGAAGCTGTGCGATCTGGGCCTTGAGCTGCTTATCCGTCGGCGCCGCTTCGGGAGTTCTGAGCCTTTCAATCATCCGAATTAATTCTTTGGGAGTAATCTGCTGTTTGGAATCACTGAGCGCCTTGTCGGGGTCGATGTGCGTCTCAATCATCAGACCCTTGATGCCGAGGTCCAAAGCCATCTGTGAAAGAGGCTCGATAAGACTTCTGTCACCGGCAATATGGCTCGGGTCACAAATCACAGGCAGGTTAGGCAGTAACCTTTCCAATTCGATCGGTATCTCCCAATGCGGTTGATTGCGGTATTGCGTCCGGTCATAGCTCGAAAATCCCCTGTGTATTGCGGCAATTTTTCTTATACCGGCATTATACAATCTCTCGATGGCCCCAAGCCAGAGAGCAAGCTCAGCATTGATGGGATTCTTAACCAGCACGGGGACATCGACTCCCTTGAGCGCATCGGCGATTTCCTGCACAATAAAAGGATTGACGGTAGTCCTGGCACCGATCCAGAGGATGTCAACGCCGTTTTTCAGACACAGTTCGACGTGCCTCGTATTCGCCACCTCGGTCGTTGTCAGCAGCGATGTTTCGGCCTTGACGGCTTTGAGCCATTCCAGGCCGATGCCGCCGACGCCCTCGAAGCTGTCCGGGCGGGTGCGGGGCTTCCAGATACCGGCACGAAAAACTTTTACATGGTCGAATCCCGCTAAGGCCCTGGCGGTCGAGAGCATCTGCTGCTCGGACTCGGCGCTGCAGGGACCGGCAATCAACCAGGGAATTTTATCGAATTCTAACCACGTCGAGATATCCGAAAGATTTTTATTCAATTCTTTTAGTTTGTCGGTCAAAGTTTTCCCATTCAATATTATGTTTTAAATCGCCCGGTCGTACTAATAAAGTTTTGAAATACGCTTCTCTGGATTAATCTGTTTTATAACAGATTTATGCTGTTTATTCAACCTGCACAACTACAATTCCAATCCATTACCTGGCCCATGCTATTGTTTCCAGCCATATATCGTTTTATCATGAAACCGACATTTCGAAAATTTCTCCGGTTCGTTTGAGTTCATCCTGCTTTTGTTTGTCTAATCCGATCTCGACATCCGTTAAATAACAAGCAGGATCCGGCGCCCAGGGGTCACCGAAATGCAAATCCGCCCGGACTCTCAGGCTTCCACCGCAAATATCAAAAAATTTACACAATCGGCATCTGCCCTTGATATACTGTCGACGGTCTTTCAAACCTTTAAGCAGCGGGTCACTCGTATCGGTCCAAATCTCACTAAAAGGCCTTTGTCGAACGTCACCAAGGTCGTAATGCCACCAGAACTGGTCGGGATGAACCCTGCCATGAAAATCAATACAGCCGATCCCTACGCCGCTGCTGTACATTCCACCACCGTTCCAAGCAAGCAGCTTGTAAACTTCCTCCGCCCGCGCAGGATCTTCACTTTGTAATTTCATGTAAATATAGACGCCGTCAACATGATTATCGACTGTTAAAATATCTGTTTTTTTACCGGCTTGTTTATACTCTCTCGTTTTGGCTAATATAGTCTCTACAGCCTCTCTTGTCTGGTCATGCGTCAGGTCGTCGGCAGCCATAGTTGTCCCTCTGCCGCTCGGGACGAAGTGATAAAAGCATGCGCGCTCGATTTTCTCCTGTTCGAAGAATTCGAATAAACTTTCCAAGTCCTGAACGTTTCTTTTGGTCAAGGTCAATCGCAGGCCGATTCTCACCCCGGCATCCCGGCAATTTTTTATACCTTCGGCCGCCTTTTCAAACGCGCCGTCGAGGCCGCGAAACTGATCGTTGACCTTGCCTATACCATCAAGACTGATACCGACATAAGATACTCCGTGCTGATTTATTTTATTCGCCACATCTGATGTTATGAGAGTGCCGTTCGTTGAGATAACCGCGTGTAGTCCCCGCTCAACGGCATAACCGATCAATTCGAACAAATCCGGCCGCATCAACGGCTCCCCGCCGGAAAATAAAACCGATGGAACTCCGAAGCCGGACAAATCATCCAATACAGCTTTTGCTTCGTCTGTGGAAAGCTCATCGTCGGCTTTGCTTGCGCCGCTGTCGTTATAACAGTGCACGCACTTGAGGTTGCAGGCCCTGGTGATATTCCATACAACTATGGGACGTCTTTCGGATGCTTTCTTTGGCACAATCTCTCCCTCACGCTCTCCGGAGCTTGTCGAACCATAGCGAAGCCAGTCACCGGGAGTGACCTGGTCACAATATAATTTACTGATATTTATCATAAATGAGTCTGCAAAACATTAAACAACTTTAGCGAACTGCCTCCGATGGTACAAAAGCACAAAAAGGTTCTTCGGCCATATAATTGCCGGTCGCCGCATAGGCCCTGCCCCGGCATCCGCCGCATATTTGCCTATAGCTGCAAACGCCGCACTTACCTTCAAGCCGGTTACTGTCACGCATTCGTGCGAGATCTTTATTGTTGTACCATATATCCGATAGCTTATCTTCCAGGACATTACCACAATTAACAGGTAAATATCCACAGGGGAAAACATCTCCCTGATGCCCCACGAACAATACCCCAAGACCAGCGAGGCAGCCTTTGGATGGCTCATTAATGTTTCCATGGCCGGCCTTTTTATCCAACGATGCCCCCTGCTGTCTTTTTACGCGTTCATAATGAGGCCCGCAGGTTACCTTCAATTGTAATTCGCTCCGACTATCCAGTTTATAAATATCCATCATTTTCTTTTCGTACTGCTCGGGTGAAAGCATATCGGTCTCTGTTAAAGATTGTCCGCAGCCGACAGGGACCAGCATAAAGATATGCACAGCTACTGCGCCGAGTGACATAGCAAGGTTGTAAACATCATCGATTTGATGGGCATTGTGCTTAGTCAGGGTCATATTAATCTGGAACGGCACTTTTTTGTAACGAAGATGAGTAATGCCCTCGATGGCTCTCTCAAACGAATCGTCCAATCGCCGCAGCCTGTTATGTACCTCTGCGGTCGCTCCATCCAGACTCACCGAGACTCTCATAATCCCGCTGTCTCGTATCTGACCGGCCACGGTCGAATCTATCAGGGTTCCATTTGTAGCAAGAGCGGGAATAATTCCGAGCGACTCAGCCTGTCCGATTAACTCGAACAAATCATCTCTACATAGAGGTTCACCTCCTGAAAAAACCAGCATCGGCATCGCAAGCTGTTCTTTGCCTAATGCTGCCAACTGCTCAATAAGATTTCCCGCTTGTTCGGTCGATAGGTCTCTATAGGCAGTGTCGTCAGAATCTATACGACGACAGTGTGCGCAGGTAAGATTGCACCTGATTGTGCTCTCCCAGAATAGAAGTCTGAGCATTTGTTTTGGTCCGGTGTTTTCTTTCACGAATGTACGTCCTTCTTCTGGCCTGACTCGGACGTTATCGCTTCGGCCTGCCGGACAATTCTGCTTACAAGCTTGGCCGCCTCCGTCGGGCCGTTTTCCCTGGTCACCGTATCGACGTTCTTAATGACACAATGCATCAATTTATTGACAATGCGATTGACCATCATTTCCAGAACCTCTCGACATGGTGCTTCCTGCCGGACTCCCACAAAGAAACGCTCCATCTCATGCTGACTGATTCGAATGAATTTCTCTTCCAATTGCCCTATCAGAGGGCCGATTTCGTTTGCCCCGAGCCAGTCCATAAAGGCGCCCACATCCTCATGAATAATCTTCATCCCGGCGGCAATGTCTTTTTCGCGGGCTTTACGGTTCTGCCCGGCCACCTCGGAAAGGTCATCAATGCTGTAAAGATGTACGTTGTCAATTTCGTTCACCGAAGGCTCGAAATTTCGCGGGACAGCAATATCAATAACAAGTACGGTTCGTTCTTGTCTGTCGTTCATTATCTCTATGAAGGATTTTTTTGTGTACAGGTAATCCTTAACAGCGGCCGAAGCGATTACAATATCCGCTTCTTTCAGTTGCTCCTGCAGGTCCTCCCAATTTCGTGCCGTAACTTTATGTCGCCCGGCTAAAACCATTGCTCGGTCGTACGACCTGTTGACAATATTTATGTCTCCGCACCCGATTTTGAGAAGATGCCGGACGAGCAGCTCACCCATCTCACCGGCTCCAATGACAACCACTTTAGCCGAAGATATATCTATAAAAAGTTTTCTGACTAAATCGACGGCGACCCCGGCAACACTGACTCGCCCCTGAGCGATAGATGTAGTGGTATGTATTTTTTTGCCGGTGGTAAAGGCACAATGGAAAAGGCGATTCAAAACCTTTCCCGTGCTTTTGGCCGTGCAGGCAAGACGATAACTTTCCTTGACCTGGCCGATAATCTGCCCCTCACCGACAATAAGACTGTCGAGGCTCGATGCGACCTTCAATAGATGTCTGACCGCATCCTCGTCACTGTGAATATACAAATATTCCTGGAACTCTTCCGAAGGGATATGATGGAATTCCGACAAATATTTCACCAGATTGTCCGCTACAACCGGATTCGCCCGATTGCAGGCACAATATAATTCGACACGGTTACACGTCGAAAGCAGGACAAACTCGGCCCCATCAAAGGTACTCTTGAGCCGCCTTAATGCCCGAAGTACCTGTTCTGCATCGAACGCCATCTTTTCAAGCACAGCCAACGGGGCGCTTTTATGATTTAGTCCTAAAACGAATATTTTCATCGCTGTTTTTTTACTCGGTAAATTCTGATTTTGTAATATATTTTGGCGGTACTTTTTTTAGCTCTTTTTCAGTAGCTAATATTCGATAAGCTGTAATTCCACAGGCCCGGCTCATACGCATAACAATCTGCTCTATATCCTGTATACTTTTTCCATGAACCATTGCATAAATATTGTACGGCCAGTTTTCTGTTGTTCGCCGCTCGTAAGCATGGCTAACCTCCTTGAATCCCGCCAAAATCACACCGACTCGCTCAATATGCTCAGGCTCAACCTGCCAGGCAACCATCGCACCGGTAGAAAAACCGACTTTAAGGTGATTGACAATTGCTCCTATCCGCCTGAGTTTACCCTGCCTTTTCCAGTTTTCCAGAATTGAGATGAATAGCTCCGTATCTATACCGGCTCTCTCGGCCATGTCTTTATACGGATTCCAGCTTTCCGGAAAACCCTCCTGCAGGACGGCTAATACCCTTGTCTCAACATCGGATAACTGAGATGTCATAATCTTTTTTATCACCTTATCATATATGACGTACTATCGGAGGTATTTGTTCTATTATTATCCCCTATTCCCGGGAATATTTACATAATATTGGCCCATTGTAATAGCTTATCCCGGTATATTACAAGAATACTTTTTCAAGGACTTACTATCCCTATACTCTTGAATATACCGTAATTTTATTGTAAGAACTTGATAAACGTAAAAAACAGCCTCTGAAAGGACAAAATGAAACAGATAAGGATTGCCAGCCGGACCAGCAAACTTGCTCTGAAACAGACCGAAATTGTCTGTAGATTACTCGAGAGCTTATCTCCGGGCATCCGATGTTCCGTCGTCCCGATTACTACCAAAGGCGATCTTAATAAATCGGATTTTCTTTATCAGGCCGAATCGAAAGGACTTTTCACCTCCGAGGTGGAAAACGCCCTTCTCGACGGCCGAGCCGACCTGGCGGTACATAGTCTCAAGGATTTACCCACCCAGCCCCGAGAAGGATTGATTATAGCAGCCATCCCAAAAAGAGGATCCCCTGCGGATGCTCTTGTCGCACGGGATAAAGCAACCTCCATCGAGAAATTACCAACCGGCACGACTATAGGGACATCCAGCTTAAGACGTATCGCCCAGCTAAAACTGCTCCGGGACGATCTCAAATGCGTACCTTTAAGAGGAAATGTCGAGACCCGGATTAGGAAAATAAAAGACGGACAGGTCGATGCAATCATTGTAGCCTGTGCCGGCCTGAACAGGCTCGGTCTTTCCGACACAATTTCTTCTGTTCTGCAGCCGAAAGAATTTATTCCCGCCCCGGCCCAGGGAGCACTTGCTGTGCAAATTCGTACCGATGATAAAGAGCTTGCCGAATTGGTCATGCAGATTGATGATAAAAATTCCCGCATTGCCGTAGAGACAGAAAGATTGGTTCTCGAAACTCTTCACGGCGGTTGCAGCATTCCACTCGGCGTCTTTTCGGAAATTCATGGTGATACAATTACAACTAATGCAATCCTTTGCGACCTTGACGGTAACAACTTCATTAAGCGATCTATTACCTCTTCAATAGACGAGGCCAAAACCGATGTCGTAAAACTCGCCCAACAATTATTAGCCGATGGCGGGGAGGAAATCCTCACAAAAATCAGAAATAATAATAAGCTGCATCCGGGACAATTAATGTAGTATAATTATTTCAATAAGAAGTTTCTTGGATAACAGTTATGGAGCTTTGGATATAGATAAGGGATTGAAAAACAGGATAAATCGTTTTGCCATGTGGGTTGCGATGGCGTTCATAGCGCTGTTGTTTTTTCTGTCGGTCTTTGGCGCTTTTCTCGGCCCGAAGAAGGCAAAGGCATTTTTCAACAGTATTCCTTTGGCCGTCTTTTGGCTGGCATTTATTATACTATTACTTGTTGGCATCGGATTATTTCGACGGCTGCTGCGCGTACCAGCACTTTTAATGATTCATATCGGCTGTATTTTGGTTTTGGCTGGTGCGCTCTGGAGCTCGGTCGGAGCGCATGAACTGCGGCAAAAACTCCTTAAAACAGGCAACTCCCCATTCGGCCTCATACGAATATTAAAAGTAGTTTTTGGAAGCAACAAAATTCCGTCAGGCTACATGCAAATCTACGAAGGTCACACGGACAACCGTGTCATATCGGAGGATGAACAAATCACGGAACTACCCTTCTATATCGGCCTCAAAGATTTCCGAATAGAACATTACAAGCCTGACTATCTTTATATACAAAGCCGGCAAGGTGATTACTGGAGGTGCCCCGTTGAAATCGGGGCCGAATACTTTTTAAGTTCAAAGTACGGCACAATAAAAATCCTAAGAATCTTCAAGAATTTCAAAATACAGATTGACGGCGAAAACAGAACAGCCATCGATGATCCGAGCCCCGGTTACAATGCGGCTCTCGAAGTTCAAATCAATTCGCCTGACGGACAAGTGACTACGAGATATGTCTTCGAACGCTTTCCGGGACACATGCACACCGATGATGAACTTATTTTGAGATATCAAAGAGTCATCAGCGAATATATCAGTGAGCTTCAGGTCATTCGAGACGGTAAAGTCGTCGCCGAGAAAGACATCCAGGTCAATCATCCCCTGCACTATGGCGGATACAATTTCTACCAGCAGGATTATGACCATCAGGCCGGCCGCTATACGATTCTGGAAGTCACTTCCGACTCAGGCCTGGCTTCTGTTTATACCGGATACCTGATGTTGTGCATCGGCCTTTGCTGGCACTTTTGGATTAACAAGTTGTCCTACAAACGCGGACGAACCGCCGGGGAGTAAAAGACGAACAGATGGAAATTAAGTTCACAATTCAGGGGCTTTTAATTTACATAACAATCGCCGTCTATCTGCTGGCGCTGTTCGTAAGCATCTTTCGCCTTAAAAAAACCGGACAGGTTTTATATTTACTCGGTTTTATCGCGGCGGCTATTTCCTTTGGCTATCGCTGGTATCATGTTCGCCATGTCCCCATGCAGAATTTGTTCGAAGTGTTTCTTTGCCTGGGAATGATTTACCCTGTCTCACTTTTCTGCCGGTATGTCTTACGTATCGGCGGACAGACGGCGGATATGCTCATCGGAGCAGTAGTACTAATCCCAGCAGGTTTTATTTTCAGTGCCAACCCGCTGAAGCTGCCGCCCGCACTGCAAAGCTGGCTGTTTGTGCCACATGTAACAGTCTATGTCCTTTCATATATCTTTATGGCAAAAGCCGCATTCCATGCGGTTTTGCAGCTCATCGGCAAAAATCCCGGCCCCGGTGACAATCTTTTGCCGCCCGAGGAGGCGACCTACCGCCTTATTTGCGTCGGCTTTCCTCTTTTAACGCTCGGTCTTGTTCTCGGAAGCGTCTGGGGCAAGCAGGCATGGGGTGACTACTGGGATTGGGACCCGAAAGAGCTTTGGTCGCTTGCATCGTGGCTGGTATATGTCGGGTATCTCCATTTTCGCTATATGTTCGGAAAGAAACATCCCCGTATTAACAGTATGTGGGTGATTGCCGGTATAATTATTATCATAGTGACTTTGTTGTGGGTCAATTTGTCGCGTCTGTTTCCCGGCTTGCATAGCTATGGTGCCGCAATGTAATAAACTTTGTCAGCACTGACACGGTGACATTAACAACCCCCCCGAATAAACATTTATCGAATGTGAAAGCGGGCGTCGAGCTTAAAAAGTTGTTTTACCGGTAAATTCAGTACATCTAACTTGTCTAAATTCAGAGAAATGCGGATTTGCTCGAGAATCTCATCTATTTTTTTACCATCAACAGCAATAATCGTAAACCAGATGTTGAAAACATCCTTCCTGAGATAGCTGTGAGTGACTTCAGGAAAGTGTCCTATTATTTCAGCGGCTTGTTCTATCCGCCCAGGCTCAATCCGAACGGCGGCCAAGGTACTTGAAAAACCTAATTTATTGGAATCGAAACTGGCCCCTAACCTGCGGATTACTCCGTCGTCGAGAAGCCTTTGAATTCTGTCCAAAAGCTCGCCCGCCGGAATCTGGAGCATTTCCGCTATGATATCGTAAGGTCTTTCTTTCAGGGGAAAATTATCCTGGAGCTCATGTAGTATTTTGATATCGGTATCATCCATAAATCTCGTTATAAAACCTCACAAAATGGATATATCCATGATTCTCTCTTTTTTAACCAAACATTTCCATTTGGCATGCAAATTCGAATTATCAAAACATAGAGACTATAAAAAAACAGCTACAAAATAAAGTTAAAACCTGTAATCCTTAAAAACTGCCCAAGCAAAAGAATTGAATCAGGAACCGGCTCCTTCACTCCATGAAATGGTAGCTTTTTACCCATCTTAAAGGATAAATTTTCTTGCAACACTACCCTTTTGATTGTAAATTGTTCAAATCCTTCACCGCGGCGGATGCTGCGATGGATGAATTTAAGTTTTTGGGGAATAGTGTAATGGTAGCACGACTGACTCTGGATCAGTTAGTCAAGGTCCGAATCCTTGTTCCCCAGTTGTTCGACGCGGTAGATGGCCTTTATAGCCATCTGCGTTGCTCACCATAGCGGAATATTCAATACTCCTACAATGTTTAAATGGAGTAGAGGTATGGACTCATATCCATAAAATAACTTTAGTTTAGCCGGCTACAAATTTAGTAAATACCTTTTAGGTGACTGTTGGATTAATTTATACGCTAACAGAAAAAAGATGGCTAACTTCAAAGAAGCGGATAAAATATATACGAATTAGCCGGGAGGAATAAAAAAAAGGATTTGCAGATGAGCGACGAACAAAATCCGGAACAGAAGAAAATATCAAGGCCGGGAAAAGGTTTTTTAAATCCCAGAATAGTAAAATCAACCACATTTTATATTATAACGACCTGTATTATTTTAAGCATAATTGTTTGTATTTTAGCAATATGGGATTTTGCAAAAAAAGATGTATTCTGGAGAATGGTGGCTACGTTTTCAGTAATAGCGATGGGAAGTGCATTATTTGCATTAATCAATAACATTTTTGGAAGCAAAGACTAAGAAGAAAAAATATACGTAAGCCGGCAATAAACAACCAGCCGTTTGTGATGTTGATCGCTTGTCTTAATAACAACCGCTGCCTTTTAATTCCGCCTTATGACCCGTCATACATCCGGAATCGAGTCACACCCTTATACAGACAAAAAGGCTTTTTTGTATTCATATTGAAAGTTCTTTCCACTTTTCCAAAAATTTCTTCCTTTATTTTGTTCCTTTTATGTATAATATAGAGTGTATAACAGGTGCTAATAGACAACCTTAGAACAAGCTGGATAGGCAAATCCTACCACAAGTTCTTGCAAATCAAAAGGATGGATTCAGGAGAGGTGGCTGTTCCAAACCATCAATATAAAAGGAACGCAAATATGCTGAAATTTATAAAAATCTCACTACCTGGTTTAATATTAATATTTTCCCTGATTAGCTCTGTGCAAGCGGATGTCCCCGTAGTGATTAACGAGCTTATGGCTTCCAACAGGAACACGGTATCCGACCCGCAGCGCCAGTATGACGACTGGATCGAACTATACAACTATAGCTCCAATACCGTAAATATCGGCGGCATATATCTGACGGACGATATCGACGTCCCGACGAAATGGCAGATCCCATCTCCGACAATCATACAGGCCGGAGGATACTTATTGATATGGGCCGATGGCAACGTTGGTGACACGGGGCTGCATGCAAATTTCAAGCTTGACGCCGACGGCGAAGAAATCGGTATATTCGACAGTGATGGGACAACATTGATTGACAGCATTACTTTCTCCATGCAGAAAACCGATATTTCCTACGGCCGATATCCGGACGGTGACGACCAATGGCGGTTTTACAACGTTCCCAGTCCGGGGCAGGAAAACGAAGGCGGCTATCCGGGCATCGTCGCAGACACGAAATTCAGCATGGACCGCGGTTTTTACGATACGCCCTTTTACTTGACAATCAGTACTGAAACGTCCGGAGCGATAATACGCTATACAACAGACGGCAGCACTCCAACCCCAAACTACGGCCAGGTATATGACGGCCCCATCCGGATTTCAACCACTACCTGTCTGCGAGCGATGGCACATAAAAATAGCTGGATGCCGACGAATGTGGATACTCATACATACATTTTCCTCGACGATGTTATCGCGCAGCCACAATACCCGCCCGGCTATCCTGCCAGTGGCTGGGGACATAATGGTCCAGACTATGAGATGGACCCCGTAGTAATCGATGCATACAGTGACACAATCAAGAACGATATGATGTCTATACCGACCGTATCTTTGGTAATGAATACGGATGACTGGTTCGGTAGTAAAGGTATCTATGTCAACCAATCACAGGACGGAACCGAGCGTGTGGTTTCGATGGAGTATATTAATCCTGGCGACGGCGGCCAGTTTCAAATCAACTGTGCCCTGTCTATGCAGGGAGGAGTCAGCGGCGGAGGTACCAGCTTGAACAGGTGGAAGTCGGATAAACTTTCCATGCGACCCAGATTCAAAACCACTACGGACGACGGTACTCCCACCGGCGGACCGGCAAAACTTCATTACAAAATTTTCGACAATTCCCCGACCGACACTTTCGATACGGTAGTTTTGGATGCCCGTTTAGGCAATGTTTGGAACTATGGCGGCACTGTCACCGATTCCGGTTCCCGACCATGGATACAGGGCAGATCAATCTATCAGCCGGATGTCGCTCAATATACGAGGGACCAGTTCGTGGGGGATATTCAGAATACTTTGGGAGGCCATAGCCAGCATGGCAGGCACGTACATCTGTATATTAACGGTCTTTACTGGGGCCTGTATAATCTTCACGAACGGCCCGACCATAGATTCGCTGCAGCGTACTACGGCGGTGACCCCGACGACTACGATTGCATCAAGCATAATGCAAATCTGGTTATTAACGGCTCAAACGCCACTTTTAATCAAATGTTAAGTATAGCCGATTCAGGCCTGGCATCCGACCAGCAGTATCAGCTAATTCAGCAGTATCTCGATGTGGACGATTTCATCGATTATTTGATTCCCAACTACTTCGTCGGAAATTATGACTGGGGCCACAAAAACTGGTACGCAACACACAATGCAGTCGATCCCAACGGCTTGTGGCATTTTCATCACTGGGACGGAGAGCACCTGATGGAAAACCTCTACCAGGATGTCACCGATCGGGATAACGCCGGAGGTCCGTCTCATCTACAACAACGGCTGGCGCAGAATGCGGAGTACCGTCTGCTTTTTGCCGACCATGTGCACCGGCATTTCTTCAACGACGGCGCTTTGACTCCGGAAGGGGCGGAGGCGTTGTACCAAATCAGGCTCGACGACGTTGATCGTGCAGTCGTGGGAGAATCCGCACGTTGGGGTGACAACCAGATTGACAGGTTTGCACATATCCGCTATATGCGTGAACCCCATTGGCTCCTCGAACGTTTCTGGCTCACGGGCACCTATTTCCCAAGCCGAACGGGCATAGTTCTGGACCAGTTCAAAGCCAGAGGGTGGTATCCCAATATCGATGCCCCCACATTCCATATTAACAATTCCTATCAGCATGGCGGACAAATCTCCTTCGGTGACTTATTTTCAATAACCGCTCCAAAAGGCACGATTTTTTACACACTCGACGGAACCGATCCGAGATTGCCCGGGACATCGCAGCAAAATAATGACACAGATACCATCCTCGCGGCCGAAAACGCACAAAAGCGAGTTCTTGTTCCGGTCGGCCCTGTTAATGAGGAATGGAAAGGCGGCGGAACCTTCAATGACAGGGAATGGATTCTCGGAACCGGCGGCATTGGTTACGATACGGGAAGCGAATACCGGCAATTAATCAATATCGATTTATATGATCAGATGTACCAGGATCAAACCAGTTGTTATATCAGAATACCGTTTGACGTCACAACGAATCCGGACCAGTTCAATGTCATGACGCTCAAAATACGTTACGATGACGGCTTTATAGCTTATCTCAACGGCGTCGAAGTTGCCCGGCGAAATTTCGCAGGGACGCCGACATGGAATTCCAGCTCCGATACGACACATGACGACTCAGCGGCGGTCAGCTTCGAGTATATCAACATCTCTTCATATCTTGACTTTCTTGTATCCGGCGATAATATCCTGGCAATTCACGGTCTGAACCAATCTACCACAAGTACCGATTTCCTTATATCGGCGGAGCTGGTTGCCGACAAAACAACATCTTCTCCGGTGGTGACCGGCATTTCCCCCAGCGCATTTCAATATAACGGACCAATTACATTGACTGAGAGTACCCACGTCAAGTCCAGATTACTGGATGGCAGCACATGGAGCGCGCTGAACGAAGCGGTTTATGCCGTAGGGCCGGTGGCTGAGAACCTGCGTATCACCGAGATTATGTATCATCCGCAAAGCCAGAACGAGCCGAGCGATTCGAACGAAGAGTTCATTGAATTGACAAATATCGGAACCGAGACAATCAACCTGAACTTAGTCAAATTCACAAACGGCATTGATTTTACATTCCCAAATATCGAGCTTGCGTCCGGTGAATATGCCGTGGTCGTACAGGACAAAGCGGCTTTCGAAGCCCGATATGGTACGGCAATAAATGTCGCCGGACAATACTCCGGCAAACTGGCAAATGATGGCGAAAGAATCCGTCTGGAAGATGCCATCGGACAGACAATTCTGGACTTTAGCTATAAAGACGGCTGGTATGACGGCACCGACGGCCAAGGATATTCTTTAACTATAATAGATCCGACCAACCCCAACCCGGACAGTTGGAGCCAAAAGAATTCCTGGCGGGCGAG
>CAYVXS010000010.1:0-17596 GCA_964454885.1 uncultured Pirellulales bacterium | reverse complement strand
TTTAGCAAGTGTATGCCTAAGAAACAAAAGAAATTGGCCAGAAACTCGGCAATATTGGCGAAACTTTTAAGCAATAATGTCGTGGTGATTGACGGATTGAATCTTGAGAAACCGCGAACACGTGATTTTGTCGCTGTTTTAGATAATCTTAAAATTGAACGCAGTTGTCTTGTAGCGATTGTCTCGGCAGATGCTAATCTTTACAAGTCAATCCAGAATGTTCCCAGGGTGGCTGTTCTGCCAGTGAACGAATTGAACGCCGGACAGATTTGCAGTTACCGAAAAATGTTGTTCACAAAAGATGCGTTCTTATCAGTCTTAAATAAAGACAAGACAAGTAATAATTAGCAGGTATAGGCGTGGATAATTATAATATTATAATTCGGCCCTTGGTTACTGAGCAGGGAATGCACTTTGCAAACACGAAAGGTGCATACTGTTTCGAAGTGCATAAAAAAGCTAATAAGGCCCAGATAAAAGATGCTGTGGAAAAGATATATAGTGTCAAGGTGCTGAAAGTCAGGACAGCCAACCGCCCTGGAAAATATCGCCGAAGAGGAAGAACTTACGGGCAGACTTCGAGCTGGAAGAAAGCGGTTGTATTTTTGGATCCTGAATTCCATATAGATTTGTTCTAAATTACGAGATACGATTTATGGGTATTCGAGTTTATAAACCAACAAGTGCGGGACGAAGAAACAGTTCGGTGAACGATTATTCCGACCTGACGGCTACAAAGCCCGAAAAGTCACTGTGCAAGCGAATTAAGAAGAACGGCGGCAGAAACCATTACGGTATAACCACGACTCGCTTTAGGGGCGGAGGTGCGAGGAGAATATATCGTATCATCGATTTTAAGCGTAATAAAGACGGTATCCCCGCAAAAGTAGCAACAATCGAATACGACCCTAATAGAAATTGTTTCATATCGTTGTTGCATTACGCTGATGGCGAAAAAAGGTACATATTAGCTCCAATCGGTATTCGAGTCGGAGATTATATCGAAAGTGGTCTCTCGTGTGAGCCCAAGGTGGGAAATGCGATGCCACTGGAGGCGATTCCCGCCGGTATGGAGATTCATAATATCGAGATGAGGGCCGGGCAGGGCGGCAAATTTGTCAGAGGTGCCGGCGGCTCTGCGAGAATTGTGGCGAAAGAAGGAGATTGGACAACTGTCATCTTGCCGAGCGGTGAGATGCGTATGTTACGAAAAGAGTGCAGGGCGACGATAGGCCAATTGAGTAATCCTGACTTCCAAAATGTGCGGATAGGCAAAGCCGGAAGGCAACGTCACATGGGACGCAGGCCTCATGTTAGAGGAAAGGCCCAGAATCCAGTATCCCACCCGATGGGTGGCGGGGAAGGAAGAGCGAACGGTGGGCGACATCCTTGTTCACCTACCGGTGTGCTGGCAAAGGGTGGGAAAACAAGGAACCCACGAAATCCGAGTAACAAAAGAATTATACGAAGACGAAAAAGTGGGCGTTTCCAGATAAAAGCATAGAATGGCAAAAAGAGCTTATGACGGATTTATTATATTTTGAAGGTTGAGTAAATTCAAATGGGTAGATCGAGTAAAAAAGGACCATTTGTTGATGAGAAGTTGTTTGTAAAGGTAAAAAAGCAAACAGCAGCCGGTTCTCATGAGCCCATTAAGACCTGGGCAAGAAGATGTACCGTAATTCCCGAGTTCGTAGGCGTTACATTTTTGGTCCATAACGGCAAAATGTTTAATAAGGTTCTTGTGACAGAGGATATGGTCGGTCATAAACTTGGTGAATTTTCACAAACAAGGACATTTAAGGGGCATTCGAGCAAGAAAATAGCAAAAGTTTGAGTATGACGGGCTTTTTGGTGAATAGCCAAAAAGTCAACGAGCCAATTGCGAGAAGCGTTGTATGTTAAGTGTTGAAAAATTAAAAGAGCATAGCAAGAAACGGCAGATGGATTCTGAACAGTTAGCCGGTTACCTTGTAAAGGCGGGGCGTAATCGTAAAGAAGCTTTGGCTGCTGTTAAAAACTGGAAGAGGGGATTTTTTAAACCTCAGCCGGACGTGGACGATATTCGACGGCTGGCGAATGCTATGTCGGTTGATGTAAATGATTTGGCTGATTGGCGTTCCTCTTATCGTTTTGCTCCGATTTCACCGCGAAAGGCGCGCCTGGTTGCTCAGTTGATAGCAGGTCGAAGCGTTCAGGATGCGATGGATATATTAAAGTACACAAGAAAACGCGCTGCGACGATGATGGACAAAGTATTAAAAAGTGCTGTTGCAAATGCGGACGAGCATCAGGCCGACGTTGATAATCTTTTTATTTGCTCTGCCCGCGTCGATGATGCCGGAATTCGTATTGGAACAAAGAGATGGATTGCAAAAGACAGAGGCAGGGCACATCCTATTCGGAAAAAGGCCTGCCACATACATATAACGGTGACGCAGTTATAACAAAGAAATAGAATAATATCTTGTGTGATAATCGAAATTATGGGACAAAAAACTTCACCAACAGGTTTTAGGACGGGTATAACGCTCGGCTGGCAGAGCACGTGGTTTGCTCCCAAAGCCAATTACGGCGATTTCCTGGTTGAGGATCAGAAAATCCGGCAGTATATAGACAGGAGATTTAATCGTAGCGTACCCAAGGGAGCAGTGGCGAAAACTCAAATCATCCGAACCCGTAACGAAGTAAAAGTTACATTGCATAGCGCCCGCCCGGGAGTTGTGATAGGTCCCAGAGGCGATGAGGTTGACAAGTTGCGGGAAGAGCTTGAGGTTCTTACTGGCCACAAAATAAGCGTTAATGTTATAGAAATCAAAGAACCTGACCTTGATGCCGCATTGGTAGCCGAAGCAATTGCCGAGCAGCTAAGCAAGCGGGCTTCTTTCAGACGGACTATGAAGCAGTTTTGTGAAGCGGCAATTAACGCCGGTGCTAAAGGAGTAAAGATTATCTGTTCCGGGCGACTCGCCGGAGCGGAAATGGCAAGGAAGGAAACACAGAAGCTTGGTAGCATCCCGTTGCATACTCTTGATGCTAATGTTGATTATGCCTTGGCGACATCGAGAACGACATACGGGACAATTGGTATCAAAGTCTGGATATATAAAGGAAAGTTCGGTGAAGAGAATGAGCAGAGCTATCACCGTCGGCGACGCCGACCCACGAGACGGAATGCTTCCGATTCTGCCGAGGGTAGATCTGGTTCCGTAAAAAGCAAGGAACACCAGGATAATGTCAAGGCCGGGGATGCATCTCCTCCTGAAGAGACCACAGGTGGTGGGTCTGAATAATATTTGAACATGTTTTTACGTAGAAGTTTAGAAGGTAAATAAAAATGGCAATGATGCCCAAAAGAGTTAAGTACCGTAAAAGCCAGCGCGGCAAAATGAAGGGTAATGCCTCGAGGTCAAATTATGTTGCGTTCGGTGAATACGGCTTACAGGCTCTGGAAAATAGCTGGATAAGTGCGAAAAATATAGAAGCCGGCCGGGTTTCCGCGACTCACTTTCTGCATAGTGAGGGCAAAGTATATATTCGAATCTTTCCGCATAAACCGGTTAGTTCAAAGCCGCTGGAAACCAGAATGGGAAAGGGTAAAGGTGAACCCGACTTTTGGGTCGCAAGAGTAAGAGCCGGACAGGTTTGTTTCGAGATTGGTGGAGTTAGTGAGGATGTGGCAAAACAGGCTCTTGTCAGGGTGGCGCATAAAATGCCGATTCGATGCAGGTTCATTAAAAGAAGACATTCACTGTGAAAGAAAGCTTCGAGATGAAAGCGCGACAATATAGAGAAATAAGTCTGGATGAGCTTGAGGGTAGGCTGGAAGAACTCGAAAAACACTTGTTTGATTTGCGTTCTCAGGCCGTCACTGAGAAGCTGGAAAATTCCAGAGCTATCATTAATACAAGGCGTGATATTGCAAGGGTTAAAACGATAATGCGGGAACGTAAATAGTCGTTCGGCATAATTTTATGACTGGAAATTAAGGATGCAGGATCAGGAATTAAAAACTTTAACCGCCATGGTGACAAGTAAAAGTGGAAATAAAAGCATTACGGTTTCTATTGACTTCAAGGTCAGGCATCCGAAGTACGGAAAATACATCAAACGCAGAACGAAACTGGCTGTTCATGACGAACAAAATCAGAGCGGGGTCGGTGACCTCGTTGAAATAGTTGAATCCAGGCCCTACAGCAAGACTAAAAGATGGCGTCTTGTCAAAGTTCTGGAAAAAGCTTCATTGATATGAGTCGAGATAAGAGACGATGATTCAGCAGGAAACAATGTTGGATATAGCCGACAACTCAGGAGTCAAGTCGGCGTTATGTATAAGGGTTCTTGGTAAAAGTGGTTCCCGGGGCAGGTTTACCCGGGCTGTAGCCGGCGTAGGGGATGTTATCTGTGTTGCAATCAAGAAGTCTCTTCCGAGCTGTCAGCTGGATGACAAGAAAGTGCATAAATGTGTTATTATTCGCACAAAAAGTCCTGTTAAACGGTCGGACGGCAGTTATGTCAGGTTTGACAGTAATGCCGCCGTAATGATTGATAATGACGGTAATCCGATAGGAACAAGAATTTTCGGTGCAGTGGCACGTGAGCTGCGTGAGAAAAATTATATGAAAATTATCTCATTGGCCAGTGAGGTAGTTTGAATTTGTAAGTGTGAAAAATAAAATTTGAATACGGGATATAGCTGTATGGCGTTACATATAAAAAAAGGAGATTTGGTTGAAATTATTGCCGGTGACCATAAAGGCGCTACAGGCAGGATATTGCGTGTTATGCCCGACAAGAAAAGCGTAATTGTTCAGGGTCATAATATAGTAAAAAAACATGTTCGTCCGTCACGCAAGAATCCCCAGGGAGGGCGGATCAGTATTGAGCAGCCTATACATCTCAGCAATGTGCTGCCGGTCAGCCCTAAGAGCTCCAAAGGCAGTAAGGTGCGTTTCCAGGTAGAAAAAGACGGCAGTAAAAAGCGCCTTGTTGCCAATGGCGTGGAAATCGGAGTTGTTAGAAAGGCTAAATAAAAGATGTAAAGTAGTTGATTCTTAAAAGAATCGACCGATTAATTTAGAGAAGCCCTATGGCGCGTTTGAAAGAGTTATATAAATCAAAAATAGTACCGGATCTGACCAAAGAGTTCGGTTATAAAAATCCTATGGCTGTACCGCGAATAACAAAGGTCGTTGTTTCCATGGGTATCGGTAAAGCGGTGCAGGACAAGAAATTTTTAGAGATGGCAAAAAAAGACCTGATGATGATTACAGGGCAGGTGCCTTTAATATGCAGAGCTAAAAAGAGTGTCTCGAATTTCAAGGTTCGTGAAGACATGGAAACCGGGCTGAAAGTTACTGTTCGAGGCATCAGAATGTATGAGTTTATGGACAGGCTCATCAGTCTCGCGATTCCGAGGGTCAGAGACTTTCGAGGTATAAATCAAAACAGTTTTGACGGAAGAGGTAATTATTCCCTGGGATTGTCCGAGCAGAGTGTTTTTCCGGAGATCAATGCGGCGAAAGTCGAGTTTCAACAGGGTATGAATATAACTTTTGTCACAACGGCAAAAACAGACCAGGAAGCAAGGAGATTGCTTCAACTGTTCGGTATGCCTTTCAGGAAGAGCTAAGTGTATGATGAAATTGGAGCATGTAGATGTCAACTAAAGCACTCGAAAACAAGGCAGAGAAAAAACAAAAATTTCGTGTCAGACAATATACACGCTGTCAGCTTTGTGGTAGATCGAAAGCTGTTTATCGCAAGTTTAAAATATGCCGCATTTGTTTTAGAGTATTGGCCAACGAAGGAAAGATTCCGGGAGTGAAAAAAGCCAGTTGGTAGAAAATGTGATATAAAACGTTATTCAATAATAAAGATTTTTCGTGACACGATAATCGAGACATAAAATATGAGTTTAAGTGATCCAATAGCCGATATGCTGACGAGAATCCGAAATGCTGCTCGTGTAAATAAGAGCGATGTTCAGGTTAAAGCTTCAAATATTTGTCAGGGTATTGCGGTTGTTTTAAAGGACGAAGGTTATATCGAAGATTTCGACCGAATTGATGACAACAAGCAGGGAGTATTGAGAATTACATTGAAATACGACCAGGATGGTCGTCCGATTATTAACGAGTTAAAAAGAACGAGTAAACCCGGCCGCAGAATCTATGTATCTGTTGACGAATTGCCGAGAGTTTTAGCCGGCATGGGAATAGCGGTCGTTTCGACAAGTAAGGGTGTTTTAAGTGATAGAAAGTGCCGCGAAGCTAATGTCGGCGGCGAGATACTTTGTACGGTAAGCTAATGAGTCGCATCGGAAATAAACCTATTGATATACCCCCAGGGGTGAAAATTGAACAGAAAGGCCAATTTATAAGTGTCGAGGGGCCGCTGGGGCAGATGAAGATAGATTCTCTACCGGGAATTACGGTGGAAGTTGACAGTAATCAAAAGAAAGTTTTAGTTGGAAATGATCACCCCGAGGATCGCCAAAACAGGCAGTTACATGGCACAACTCGTGCCTTGCTGGCCAATATGGTTATCGGCGTCAGTAAAGGTTTCGAAAAGAAAATGGAAATATTTGGAACCGGATACAACGTTAAAGAACAGGGTGAAAAGCTTATCTTCCAGGTCGGATACAGCCAACCTGTAGAACGGGTGATACCCAAGGGTGTTAAAATAACAATCGATGTAGGTGCGACCAGGGGTAATGATGTTCCTGCCAAGTTCACGCTTGTCTCGATAGACAAAGCATTGCTGGGACATTTTGCCGCTGATATACGAAAAATAAGACCTCCGGAACCGTATAAAGGCAAGGGAATACGTTATGCCGGTGAGCAAATACGGCGCAAGGTAGGCAAAGCATTTGCCTCGGGAGGAGCCTGATATGAGAGCTAAAGAAATAAAAAAAGCGGCGATAAGGCGTAAATATCATGTACGAAAGAAAGTTTTTGGGACTCCCGACAGGCCTCGGTTATCTGTATTTCGCTCCAACAGGCATATTTATGCTCAAATTATAGACGATACGGTGGGAGCTACGCTTGCCTCGGCAAGTACGAAGACAAAAACGATACAAGGCCAATTGTCTAATTCCGGCAACAAAAAGGCCGCTGAAGTTATTGGTGAAGCTATTGCCAAACAGGCTCTCGGCGTTGGTATTAAATGTGTATGTTTTGACAGGAATCAATATAAATTTCATGGCAGAGTAAGTGCCCTTGCTCAGGCAGCCAGAAAAGCCGGACTGGTTTTTTAGGCTTGAGCAATATTAAAGTTTGGAGATAAAATTGGCAGTAGAATCTCTTAAAATATCAGAACAGGAAGAACGGCCGCTGGAAGATACGGTTGTGAAGGTATATCGTTGTTCTAAAGTGGTAAAGGGTGGACGACGGTTTAGTTTCGCAGCGCTGGTCGTAGTTGGTGATCGGGCAGGTACGGTTGGAGTCGGCTATGGCAAGGCTAACGAAGTTCCGCAGGCAGTAGAAAAGGGAGTCAAGGATGCCAAAAAGAGCTTATATAAGATAGTCCTGGCGGAAAGAACGATCCCACATCATATAGAAGGCAGGTACAGATCTACGAAAATAAGATTGATTCCTGCCAGTCCCGGTACCGGGGTAATTGCCGGCTCCAGCGCTCGAGCCGTCCTCGAATATGCCGGCGTGCAGGATGTTCTGACAAAAGTATACGGAAGCACAGCCGCTAAAAATGTCGTTAAAGCTACGTTGGAAGGCTTATTGAAATTACGCAGTAAGGAAATGATTGAATCTCTTCGTGGAGTGGCGATTCAGGTTTAGTGATTGCCGACAAACGATTGGGTGACTTTAAATGTTAAATTATGAAATAACATCTATCGCAGGTAAACATACCAGACGTCGTCGTATCGGAAGAGGCTCTGGCAGCGGACATGGCAAGACATGCGGCAGGGGTCATAAAGGTGCAGGAAGCAGGGCCGGCTCGGTATCCGTATCTTTATCCGAAGGCGGACAAATGCCCCTTTTTCGTCGTGTGCCGAAGCGGGGTTTCAATAATTATAACTTTGCCGATCGATGTGAAATAGTGAATGTCTGGCAACTGGAAAGATTCGATGACGGTGCTGTTATAGAGCCGGAGCAATTATCCGACGCAGGACTGATTGCTAAAAAAACAAGTAAAGTCAAAATTCTCGGCAAGGGAAATCTGACGAAAAAACTGCAGGTGGTTGCTCATAAGTTCAGCAAAAACGCTGAGCAGAAAATCATAGCTTCCGGTGGAAAGACAAGCCTTGTGTGACGCGAGAAACGAAATATGCTTGGAACAATAGTAAATATATTTAAAATCCGGGACCTGCGCAACAAAATCATCTTTACTGTTGCGCTTTTGGTAATATACAGGATCGGCTTCCATATTCCCGTTCCCGGTTTTAATCTCTCGGCGATATTCGATCCGGCAACGCAGTCGAATACACCGCTCGGTAGAGCTGCTGATATGATGCAGATGTTCACGGGCGGAACTCTAAGTCGAAGCAGCTTGTTCGGATTGGGAATTATGCCTTATATTACGGCCTCGATTATCCTTATGCTGCTCGGTGAGGTCATCCCCGCTTTGAAGAAATTACGACAGGAAGGCCAGACAGGTTACAAAAAAATACAGGAATACACACGATACCTTACTGTTTTAATTTGTATAATTCAGGCCCTTATGTTTATGAAGTGGTTAGGGGGAGGAAGCGGAGCGATCTATCCCGGCATGGTAAGAGAGGCGATTATAATGGGTGTTATCGGTATGACTGCCGGTACAATCTTCCTGATGTGGCTCGGTGAGCAAATCGATGAATACGGCATAGGCAATGGAATTAGTCTTATTATTATGGCCGGTATCATTTCGCGTATGCCTGGTACGGTTGTAACGGTTTGGCAGCGTGCAGATCTTACCCTTACTGCGGCTCCCGATTCCTATGGACCGGCAAAAATATTGTTCCTGATTGCAGCCTTTGTATTTGTTGTTGCCGGTGCGATTCTGATAACGCAGGGCCAGCGGCGAATACCTATTCAACAGGCCAAGCAGGTGCGTGGCCGCAGAATGACCGTCGGAGGCAGGAGCTATCTGCCGTTACGTGTAAATCATGGCGGTGTCATGCCTATTATCTTTGCGTCGAGCTTTATGATGTTTCCCCCGATCATTCTTGGTCAATTGGTATCAAAATTTCCTGAGTCCGGATGGCTTGCTACTTTATACGGGGCCTTCAGGTATGATGCTTATACATATAATGTCTTGTATGTGTTATTGATAATTTTATTCGCTTATTTTTGGGTCACAGTGCAGTTCCAACCCAAGGAACTGGCCAAAAATCTGAGAGATTCCGGAAGTTTCGTTCCTGGACTTCGGCCCGGCAGGAGAACAGCCGAATACCTGGAGACCGTGATGACCAGAATTACTTATTTCGGTGCAGCGTTTTTAGCTATTATTGCCGTTATGCCGCGTATTGTTTCAGCGTCTCTGGGTGTTGAGCAGAGGGTAACAATGTATCTGGGCGGCACCGGTTTGCTGATTGTTGTTAGTGTCTCGCTGGATTTGGTACAAAAGATCGAGGCAAACCTGTTAATGCGAAGCTACGATGGTTTCAGCGGTGCAGGAAGGATAAAAGGAGCATATTCATGAGAATAGTGTTGTTAGGTGCACCGGGTTCTGGAAAAGGTACTCAATGTAAGCAGATTGTGGCGCGATACGGTCTGCTGCATTTGTCCAGTGGAGATATCCTGCGGAAGGAAAGGGCCTCGGGTACCGAGCTGGGCAAGAAGGCTCAAAGTTATATGGATTCGGGCGCGCTTGTGCCGGATGAAATCATAATTGAAATGATGGCAAAGGCGATTGAGAAAGCGCCTGATGCGGGTTTTGTTCTGGATGGTTTTCCCAGAACCGTTAACCAGGCTATAGAGCTTGGCAAATCTCTGGCTCGTAATGACCAGGTGATTGACATTGTTTTGAATCTTGTAGTGGATGAAAGCATTGTAACCGATCGCATTACCGGAAGAAGAAGCTGTCCCAAATGTGGAGCTGTTTACCACATTAAGAACTTAAAGCCGAAAAAAGATGGTCTCTGCGATAATGACGGCACGAAACTTATCCAGCGACCCGATGATACTGCCGAAGTAGTGGCGAATCGTCTTGAGACTTACCATCGGCAGACTGAACCGCTGGTGGATTACTATAAAAACAACGGTACTGTTTTCGATATCGATGCCAGCAGGAGCGCCGACGAAGTAAAAGCTGACCTTTTTGAAAAGTTGGATGCTCTGGTTGCAACGTGAAGCGCTAATTGTGACTGTAATCACAGGCTATGAAATTAGAGAAACGAAATTAAATGGCTATAACGCTTCGCAGTCGAAGAGAAATTGAGTTAATGCGTGAAGCTGGTGCTGTTGTTGCAGATGTTCTTTTAAAATTGAAAGAGATGGCAGAGCCGGGAATAACTACCGCTCGGTTGGATCAGGTGGCTTTGCAAATGGCCGCCGATGCCAAAGCTGAGGTTTTGTTTAAGGGAGTTCGTTCGCCCTTGTCTAAAACTCCATTTCCAGGTGCGATTTGCGCCTCGGTAAACGAACAGGTTGTTCATGGGATACCCTCTGATAAAATTAAACTCAGGGACGGGGATATCCTCAGCATTGATTTCGGCGTCAGGCTTAACGGTTACTGTGGAGATGCCGCCGTAACGGTTGCCGTCGGTGATATTTCGGAAGATAAACGCAGTTTGATTGATTTAACGAAGCATATTCTTGATACTGCAATATCTAAATCTGCACCGAATGTCAAATGGTCTCAAGTTGCTGCCGAGATGCAGAGGCTTGCCGAATCGGCGGGTTGTTCGGTTGTAAAAGATTTTGTAGGACATGGCATCGGCAGAAAGATGCATGAAGAACCGAAAGTGCCGAATTTTGTCAGCAGAGAATTACTGACAAACGACATTGTGCTGGCGGAAGGAATGGTATTGGCCGTCGAGCCGATGGTTAACGCCGGTTCGAGTGCCGTGCGTACTTTGAAGAATGGCTGGACGGTGGTAACGGTAGATGGTAAATGTTCGGCCCATTATGAACATACGATAGCAATAATTGAAAATGGTTGTGAAGTATTAACAATGAAAAGGCGGTAACTCGCGTCCTCGGACGCATTGATGAGTCTTACGTCACTAAATGAAAATGGCAAAGAAGGACACAATAAAATTACAGGCTACGGTGACCGATGCTTTGCCGAATGCGATGTTTAGAGTAGAGCTTGAGAACGGTCATAAGGTTCTGGCCCATGTCTCGGGCAAGATGCGAATGAATTTTATTCGTATTTTACCGGGCGACGTGGTCATTGTTGAAATGTCCCCTTATGATTTGAATAGAGGTCGCATAGTTCTTAGGAATTAATTTCGGCATTAGGGAAAATTAAATAGAAAAATATCCTGAGTTGCAGGTTGTGATAATAATAAGGTTAGACAGATGAAAGTCAGAAGTTCTGTAAAACGTATTTGTGAAAATTGTAAGATTGTTCGTCGTAGAGGTATTGTGCGGGTGATTTGTACTAATCCGCGACATAAACAACGCCAGGGATGATTGTTTTGTTTCCGGGACTTTCGACTGCACAGGGGACGAGTATAAAGCTAAGAACTGACAAAAGGAGCTAATATGCCGCGTATCGTTGGTGTTGATATTCCTAACGAAAAAACAATATGGATTTCATTAACTTATATTGTTGGTATAGGTAAACATACTTCCGCGCAGATCTTGAAGGAAGCCGGGATAGACAAAAACACTAAAGCCGGCAAGCTTTCCGAAGATGAGCTCAGCAGTATAACCCAGATTATAGATCGTAATTACATCGTTGAAGGGCAGCTTCGCAGGCAGGTTTCTCAGAATATTGCACGTTTGCGCGATATAAGTTGCTACAGAGGAATCCGTCACAGGAAGGGACTTCCTGTTCGCGGGCAATGTACCCAGAGTAACGCGCGTACCCGCAAGGGCCCCAGAAAGACTGTTGCCGGCAAGAAGGGTGTGAAAGAGAAACGCTAAAACTAATTAGGTTCGGATAAAAAGGTTATAAGAAAAAATGGCAAAGAGGACAAAACGAAAAGTAAGAAAAAGCGTCGTCAAGGCTATAGTACATATAAAGGCGACTTTTAATAATACGTTAATTACGATTACCGATATGGATGGTAATACGGTTTGCTCGGGCTCGACAGGTTGTGTTGGCTTTAAGGGCTCCCGTAAAAGTACGCCATTTGCCGCACAAAGAGCGGCACAGCGTTGTGCCAGTTCCGCAATGCGTAACGGCGTGCGTGAGGTTGAAATCCGGGTAAAGGGGCCGGGGTCCGGTCGCGAATCAGCCATATCAGCCCTGCAGCAGGCCGGTTTACGTATAGCCTCGATAGAGGATGTTACCCCTCTGCCGCATAATGGTTGCAGGCCACCTAAGAGAAGAAGGGTGTAACTGTTTAATACTGAAGTTTCTTGGAGATAGATAAAACAGATGGGACGTTATTTAGATTCGTCATGTAAACATTGCCGTCGTGAGGGTGTTAAGCTCATGCTCAAGGGTATCAGGTGTGAGACGGCGAAGTGTCCGGTCGAAAAAAAGCAGCGTAATCTGGCCCCCGGTATGCACGGCTGGCGCAGAGGCAGGGCAAGTGAATTTGGTGTCCGATTACGCGAAAAGCAAAAGGTTAAAAGATATTATGGTATCCTGGAACGTCAGTTTATGAGATGCTATCGTCAGGCGGAACGGGGAAAGGGCAATACCGGCGAAGCACTGTTGCAGTTACTGGAAAGACGCCTGGATAATGTCGTGTATAAGTTGAATTTTGCACCGTCGCGCAAGGCTGCCAGACAACTAATCGCTCACGGTCATATTTACGTTAATAACCGCAAGGTTGATATTGGCGATTATACGACGAAAATCGGAGATAAAATCACGATTAAGGGTTCTAATAAAAGCGTTAAAATAGTGAAGGAACAATTGGAAAGCAATCCGAATTTTACTACACAGGGCTGGCTGCAGTTATCCAGAGAAAAACCGGAGGCTACCGTAGTTGCGTTACCTTCACGTGATGATGTCCAGATTCCTGTGGAAGAGCAGTTGGTTGTGGAATTTTGTTCAAGATAAATAAGGATTTTTATATTTGGTTGAGTTCCACCCGGGACCGATTACGCAGTATATTGCATAATATTGCATAAACAAAACCTGGTTGACTCACAGAATCAATAGAGGAGACTTGTATGCGAGTTACATGGCGTGGTTTAGAGCTGCCTACTCGTGTTGAACGAGACACGATAGTATCGAGTGAAAAGTATGGCCGTTTCTTCATCGAGCCTTTCGAGCGAGGTTTCGGTACCACCATTGGAAACAGCCTCAGACGCATATTGCTTTCCTCTTTGGAAGGTAGTGCTGTAACATCTATCAAGATTACCGGTGTTAATCATGAATTCACTTCGATAAAAGGAGTCATGGAGGATGTTACTGATATCATATTGAATGTTAAGAGTCTTATCATACGGCTCAACGGCCAGGGACCGAAGATAATGAGCATTTCGGTGAATAAAGCCGGTACGGTAACTTCGGCCGATATTGTTGCGGATCCGGCGATTGAAGTAATAAACAAAGATCTGGTGTTGGCTACTTTGACCGAGGATATTAATTTTAAGATGGAAATGGTTGTCGAGAACGGACGCGGTTATATACCGGCTTCCGAGCGTATCGATGACGCCGAGAGATTCGACCAGGAAATAGGCAGAATAATGCTCGATGCCGTCTATTCTCCGGTTACGAGGGTGCGATACACGACCGAGAATACGCGCGTAGGACAACGAACAAACTATGACAAGCTTATTCTGGAGATATGGACAAACGGAACCATCACACCTGAAATGGCACTGGTAGAAGCTGCAAAGATTTTGAGAAAGCATGTAAATCCATTCGTACAATACTTTGAGCTTGGAGAAGAAACCACGACTGCTTCTCAGATTAGCGATGAAGCCGAGCCTGAGGAACAGACCGTGAATGAGGAATTGGCCCAGAAGCTGTCTATGCCGATTCAGGAATTGGAACTGTCGGTAAGAGCAAGCAATTGTCTCGAGTCGGCTAAAACCGAGACCGTAGGGCAATTGGTTAAGATGACTGAAGCGGACTTGCTGAAGATTCGAAGCTTCGGTAAAACTTCCCTGCGGGAAATTAAGAGAAAACTTGCCGATATAGGCTTGTCGTTGGGTATGACTGATATTGGTAATTAAACTGGAATTTGATCTGATAAAGAATTCGGGCGGTTTTGCCTGATAAGAGGATTTGATGATATGCGTCATAGAGTAGCAGGACGTAAATTGAGTCGAACTAAAGAGCATCGTCTGGCAATGAGGCGAAATCTGGTTGCTTCGCTTATCCAGCACGAAACCATTTCGACTACAATAGAAAAAGCTAAAGAAGTTAAACCTTTTGCCGAGAAGCTGATTACATTGGCAAGGAAGGGCACTTTGGCGGCCAGGCGTCGTGCCATCTCCCTACTTGGAAATCGCGATATTGTAGATTTCGAAGACGGACAGGAAGTCAAAAAGGGAACGGTAATAGGTAAACTGTTTAGCGAGCTTGGCCCTCGATATCTTGACAGACCGGGTGGGTATACAAGAATTATCAAGTTATCTTTGAGAAGGTTGGGTGATAATGGACAGCTTGTGTTGCTCCAGTTAGTTGGTACTGATCAAAGCACGGAGGAGGAGGTCAAGACACCTCGTAAAAAACGGCGCTTCGGCAGAAAAGCGAAAACCAGTACCGAATCTGAAAAGACTGTTGAGGTTGAGGAGCCTGCTGAGACACAAGAGATTGAAGCTGCAAAGGAATCTGCTGAAACGGAAAAACCTGAAGAGAACGATGATTCCGGGGATAAAGTCGATCAGGATAAGTAATTCACTTTTTATCACATTACTTTATTATGAGTGCGGACCAGTGTCTTTTTTGTAAAATGGTGGCCGGGGAAATTCCGGTTACAAAAATTTATGAAGATAATGTGGTTCTTGCTTTTCTCGATATCGGGCCGATAAGCGATGGTCACACCCTGGTGATACCGAAACAGCATTTTGATAAATTGCATGACTGTCCCTCCGAGATTTTGTCTCAAGTTGCAGCCCGGCTTGGTAAAATCACCGGCGCGGTTGCAGCGGCTATGAAATCCGACGGCTATAACGTATTATGTAATAACGGAAAAGCGGCAGGGCAAGTGATCGATCATTTGCATTTTCATATTATCGGCCGGAATTCCGATGACGGTTTATTTAACCGATGGCCTTCGTACGAATATCAAGCCGGGAAAATGGAATCTATTGCCGCTCTTATTCGTGAAAATTTATGATTTTTTATGTAATTCTTGATAGAAATTGCTTTTTGTAGTATTCTTAAAAAGCTTTAGTATTACCTGTTTAAGATTGTATCGAGTAGTATTTGGAGTGTATATTTTAGTTATTGTCTAATTTATGAATTATCGCGGGGTAGAGCAGTCTGGTAGCTCGTCGGGCCCATAACCCGGAGGTCGGAGGTTCGAATCCTCCCCCCGCTATTTTGGTGACATCCATAGCGGATAGACCTTATAGCGCAAAAAGCTTCAGGAAAGAAGAATATTTACAAAAAATGTTCCTGTCACCGTTTCTTCGTTCAGTGTTATCTCAAGGAAGCGCGGCCTTTGTATTCTGGAGTTGCACTCATTTTGCAGAGTGCTTTATTTTCATTAGCATCCAGTATCATAAATTCAGGCTTCTCTGGCGTGTAAGGTGTCCAGATTCCATCTTCCTGGCCGTTGGGATTGCCGTATTTGGCAAAGTTTGTCCAGAAATCTACGATTTGTAAGCTCAGAGCTTGGTCGCCTTTTGTGAAAGGCCGCCAGCTATGTCTGAATGAATGGAACACATACCATAAATCCGAAGAGTGGAAAGCGCTGCCGTTTTCGCCGGGTAATTGTCGTGAGAATAAATAAGCATAGACAGGCTCGCTGCTCTGTTCGGCTCGCAGGGCGCAAAAATCCTGAATCGGTTTTGTCATGTCACCCATGTCATTAGCTGTGCCTCCAAACATGTAAGGGATGTCGGGTATTTTATTGGCGCGTGCCATGTCACTGAAAGTGCCTGTTAAGAAATAATTATCGATAACAGGGCTATAGAACATACGGTTACCGCCGGTAGAACCGTAGTCACTTGCCATTTTTGTCAGCTCATCGAACGAAAGTGCTCGCATTTGTTCTAAGGTGGTTTTTCCATAATGGTCCATCATCGCCTTGTTTGTAGCTTGAGCTTGCTCTAAAGTCATACTTCTTCTACCACCGCCGCCTGATGCAGCTAAGCCGCCGCCGCTCATACTGATTGCTTTGCTTATTAAGCCCCTTGAAATTGGTGAAGCACACAATGACTGGACACTTCCCGCCCCTGCGCTCTGACCAAAAATGGTGATATTATTAGGGTCACCGCCAAACTGTTCGATATTGTTATGAATCCATTTCAATGCCGCTGCCTGGTCCATTACGCCGTAATTCCCTGAAACACCGTGCGGGCTTTCGGCCGATAAAAGCGGATGCGAGAAGAATCCAAAAACGCCGAGACGGTAAGTAACCTGTACTAAAATGACACCCCGTGAGGCCCAATCCTCACCGCCGTCCATTTCAGGTTCGAAGCCGAAGCCTTCACGATAACCGCCGCCGTGTATCCACATGGCAACAGGCAGCTTCTTATTGGTTTTACCTGCGGCGGGGGTCCACAAATTCAGGTAGAGACAGTCTTCTTCGAAGGGAACAGAGCCGCTGGCCCGCCATTCCCTGCCGTAAAAACTGTTCGGATCCCATGTTACCTGCGAGGCAGCAGCACCGTAGGTATCAGCGACTTTTATGCCCTCCCACGGCACAACGGGTTGCGGTTCCCGCCATCGAAGGTCGCCGACCGGCGGAGCCGCAAAAGGAATACCCTTATAGGCAATGATTCCTTTGGTTGGAGTCTCAACACCAACAATTTTGCCGCCTTCGACAGACAAGACCGGATTTGAATTTAAACCAATACTTGCGCAAGAGGTTAATAGCAATGCACTAAAGACCATAAGAAAGATAGATAACTTTTTCATAATAATATCCTTTTTTCTCTAATCACAAATTACTATACACTATCTTGTTATTTATCATAATTAAACGTAACAATGATTTTACCGCTTTGCCGGCCGGGGACAACCTTAAGTTCCATCTTTCCGAGAACTTCCGAGCCTGTACCCAAATCAGAAAGTGTAGCTGTCACTGTGGGCTGATCGCCTGAACCTATCAGTTCAGCTTCCGTCAATTCTCCTGACCAAATTACAGGACCAAAAGTATGCCTTAATGTGTATGTGCCGGGTGTGATATTGTCAAATACATATTCATTTATACCTTCATAGGTCATTTTTCTTACAGACGATACTCCACCTCGCATCCCCATTCCGCCACCTCTACCTTGTGAAAGTTCAATTTCCGCGCCACGGCCCATAGTTTGTTCTGTTCTTTCCCTGTAGTAATCGGTGCCGCTGTCGAACGCTTCGACCTCGAAATAATATTTTTCATCCCTGTTGAGACTGTGAATGGTTATCG
>CAYVXS010000009.1:0-18071 GCA_964454885.1 uncultured Pirellulales bacterium | reverse complement strand
ATGGTATTGGAGCAAGTATGGCTTATCCTTCTTGGAAAAGTTAATGAACATCCCATGAATAAAATGAAAAAAATGGATGAAAGTGGGCACTTAATAATAAAACCAAAACTGAAGGACAAGAAGAAACTGCGTTTTTTTCCCAAATACGCCCTTTTTTAGAATATATGCTTCTGATCTACCTTTTATCCACAAAAGGCCGTATGGGAAAATTACAATCGGTGTACTTAAAAAAATTTTGTTTTCGCTCCGATAAAAAAATGCCTATTAACCTGCCCAAAAAGGCTGAAAAAGAATTTTTTGAAAAGCTAATATATTTGCCCAAATAATCTAAACTATCCAGATTAACGCTGCCGATAAAAGGGCATTGATGGAACAATATTTATGGAGAAAGTAATTATGCAGACGTTAATAGAGCAGCGTAAGGACAACAGAAATAAAGTTGCATGGCCGGTAAGTGTCTGGATTCCCGAGGCCAACAGGTTTTTTAACGGCCGAAGCTGTAACATCAGCAAAACGGGTGTTTTCATTACACTGCCGGTGACAACACCAATTCAGACAGGCAATACTGTCGAGCTGAACTTTCCGCGAACCGAGTCCCTGGCACAGGAAAAAGGCCAATTCGCCCGGATAAAAGGCGGCAAGGTCGTCAGAGTGGACCGGAACCACCTGCTCGAAGAAGCGGAAATCGGTGTCGGTATAGCCTTCAATTAATTTCTTCAACGGCCGGATTGAAACAAATTTTTACAGTCTGTGGCTATCGGACGAGCGGGGCAATGAAAAAGTTGAGATTGACGGGAAGTTGGCTTCTCGTCAGTCTTCTTTTTATTTAAAAGCAGCAGCGATTCAATACACGACAATTCTTCCAGCTTCTTTCTACAGAAAAGCTCACCTAAAACAACAATTACGGAAATTCCGTGCAAACGGGCCAAATCACCGCTAAAATCAGCCCTGTGACAAAAGTGACCGAAACAATCGAAACAGGCAGAAAAACTTTGGAAGTTCGCGATTGTGGACTTGGTAAGTATAGGGAAATACTACAGTTACAACACGAATTAACGGAGAAAAGACGCCGGGACGAAATACCCAATACCGCCCTGCTTGTCGAGCATCCGCCGGTTATCACCTTAGGAGCAAGGCAAAGTTTCAATAAGCTGCTTGTCGGCCGGGAGGAGCTGGAAAAAAAACACATCGACGTTGTTGAAATCCGCAGAGGCGGCGGTACAACTGCACATAACCCGGGGCAGTTGGTGTTATATCCCATTATGAACTTACAGACTCTAAAACTCGGGATTAGCGAATATGTCAGGAAACTCGAAGCGATAGGTGCCGAACTGCTGGAGGGATTAGGTGTTGACAGCACAACTCGAAAAGGCCTTCCCGGCTTATGGATCGATAAAAGGAAGATAGCTTCGGTTGGTGTTCGTGTCTCGAAATTCGTTACCTATCACGGAATGGCGATAAATATTCAAAACGAGCTGGGCATATTCGATTTCATCAAACCCTGCGGCCTGGAAGACATCGAGATGACTTCGGTGCTGAAAGAAACAGGAAAACGCCATTCGATGAATCATGTAAAAGAAGAATTATCCCGACTGCTTATGAGGCATTTCTCATGAATCGGCGGGCGGAAGATAAAATGCAAAAAACAAACAGCACACGGCGAAAACTTCCCGACTGGTTAAAAAGAGCCTTGCCGGCGAATGAAGGTTATATCCATACCGAGCGAATCCTAAGCACATTGGGTTTAGAGACGATATGCAGCAACGCGAACTGCCCCAATCGCGGCCAATGCTGGGCCAGGGGAACGGCGACCGTTCTGATCCTCGGCAATATCTGTACAAGAAACTGCAAGTTCTGCTCCGTAAGTGCCGGTAAGCCTCAACCGCCCGAGACGGATGAACCGAGACGCCTGGCACAGATGGCTAAACAGATGCAGTTGAAATATCTGGTCATAACCAGTGTAAATCGCGACGATTTGCCTGACGGCGGAGCGGGACATTTTCGCGACTGCGTAAACGAAGTGAGGCGGCGGTGTCCCGAAATGAGATTCGAGATACTAACGCCGGATTTTCGTAACTGCCAGGAAAAAGCTTTGGAGATTCTGCGAGACTGTCTGCCCTTCGTATTCGCCCACAATGTCGAAACTGTGCCGTCACTGTATTCCGCTGCAAGAGCGGGTGGCAATTACCAACGCTCACTGAACCTGCTGAAAATGGCCCATGAAAACTTTGAAAATATCCCGACCAAGTCATCAATCATGCTGGGTCTGGGAGAAACCGATGCCGAAGTGGTTCAGGTCTTAGAGGATTTGTGCCGGGCAGGCTGCGAGAGAATCACAATCGGGCAATATCTCAAACCTTCGAAGGAGTCACTCGAAGTTGTCGAATATGTCACCCCGGAAAAATTCGACTTCTGGAAGCAAAAAGCCCTGGAGACGGGTTTTTCCTGGGTCATGTCATCGCCGTTCGCCCGAAGCTCGTATTTCGCAGAACAGGAAAATGCTCGATAGCAACATTCCGCCAGCCGGTACTGCGAGGCTTATGTACAAGTCAGCTTTTTACTCATTTTCGATTTGTAAACTTGTGTTATACTTTGTATAGAGCATAAAATATATGTTCACGTGGTATCTTTTTCCGGGAGGGGGAAAAATGAAATCCGCAAATAACTCCACACGGCACAAGAATCAAGGTATAGTACTGGTCATATCTTTAATTCTCGTAATAGTCCTTTCCACGTTGGCCGTATCGTTAGCCTCGCTTTCCGGCGTCAACGTCAGGATCGCAGAGAATCAAAGCAATGTAAATCATGCGAGAGCTTGTGCCGAATCCGGACAGGATGTAATCCGCTTCTGGCTTGGCCACGTTTCCATACCAGGGACTACATCACCGTCCGAAAGATGCAGCCAAATCGCTGCTTTGCTTCAAAACGAGCTTGCCGTCCAGGGTATCACGAATATAACGGCAACCTACGACGGCTCGAAAATTACCATACCCAGTGTGACACTCGATTCGGAAAAAGGGAGCAGTTTTTCCGCAACTATTACACCGCTCGACACCGAAACGCTGCGGGTCGATGTCACCGGCCTGTACGGTTCGATAACAAAAACAATAAGAACGCAGTATTATATCGGCGAAAAAGGGCACTCCGTATTCGATTTTGGCGTGGCATCAAAAGGTCCCTTATCATTATCCGGCAACGTTGACCTCGAAGGTTACAACGTTTCTGTAGAAGCGAGCGTTTATATCGAAAGTGAATATTCCAACCTCGCTTTGTCAATCACCGGCAACTCACAAATTGCCGGTAACGTCAGCATCGCCAATCCAATTGCCAGTGTGGAGTTACAGGGTGGAAATGCAGGTATAGGAGGTGAGACAGGTCAGGATGCAATCGACAACCATGTTTCTTTTGGTGTCACGCCAAGTGATTTCCCGGAGCCGGTCCCGAGTTATTTCGAACCTTATACTACATCAGTTATCGATTCCAATACGGACACAACTTCCGATGCGACTTTCGAGAATCCGAGGATTCTCGCCAATACGAACCCCATATTCACCGCCCAGATGACCCTCAAAGGAATTATATACATCGAGACGCCCAACGTAGTCGATTTCACCGGAAACGTGAATGTCACCGGGATTGTCGTCGGAGACGGAGACATTAACGATAATTCCGGCGATAACAAAATTATATTCCGAGGCAATGTGAGCAGCCACCCGGTTTCCGAACTGCCCGACGAGGCCCAGTTCGAGTGGGTTAAAGAGCAGGCGGGGACGTTCATTGTGGCTCCGGGTTTTCACCTGTCGTTCGGCGGGAACTTTGATGCTTTATGCGGTGCGATAGCAGGTAACGGAGTCGAGTTCAGCGGCAATGCCGGCGGAATAATCAACGGCTCGATCATCAACTATTCCGGCGATCAGATGATACTTTCAGGAAACAGTGACCTCTACTTTAACCGTTCCGGCACAAACGAAGCACCCGCGGGATTTGTGCCGGAATTGGTTCTTGAATATAATCCTGCTTCTTATTCGGAACTAATGTTATAAGAGATATTCTGTTCGCAAATCACTCATCCAAAACCTTACATTTTACACCCTATACTATATTAATAATCAATAAATCTACATTTCATACCCAAGTGACTTTTACTTTCTTGTATTTGGAAAAACCATTTCTTATATTTTAATTGTTAATAGAAGTCACCATAGATATTTTCATTCGAGGTTTAATTTCCGGGGAGGGGGGGAAATGAGGCCTGTAAGCAAGTCGGCGTATCCCAGATGTAAGGGTGGAGTTCTTATTATATCCCTGATATTGACTATTGTTTTATCGGTCCTGGCCGTCTCTTTGGCCGCTATATCGGGTACCAACGTTCAGCTTGCGGAAAATCAACGCAGAGCCGACAGAGCGAGGGCCTGTGCCGAATCCGGCTTCGATATTATCCGGTACTGGCTTAATCGCGTCTCGATATCCGGACTTACATCCGAAGAAGAGAGATTCAATCAGATTGCAATATCGCTTCAAAACGAGTTGATGTTGGACGGCATTACAAATATCACAACTTTATGCGATGGCCTGACAATAACTATTCCGAGCGTGACTCTGGATTCGGAAAATTCGAGCAGCTTTTCTGCAACGATTACACCGCTGGATATCGAAACCTTCCAAATCGACGTCACGGGCGTTTACGGCCCGATTACCCGGACAATAAGGGCACATTATTATATTGGCGAAAAAGGACATTCTGTGTTCGATTTTGGTGTTGCCACCAAAGGTCCATTGTCTCTGTCCGGTAACGTCGAGCTGGACGGGATTAATGTTAATGTCGAAGCGAGCGTCTATATCGAGAGCGAGAATTCCAACCTCGCTTTGTCAATCACAGGAAATTCGCAAATCGCCGGAGACGTCAGTATCGTCAATTCGCTGGCCGCCGTTGATCTGCAGGGCGGTCAGGCCGGCATCGGTGGAGAAACGGGCCAGGCCGCCATCGATAACCATGTTGACTTCGGTGCGCCGGAATGCGATTTTCCGGAACCAAATCCCGCCCAATTTGAATCCTATGTTAATTCTATCATTGACGCCAATACAGACACATCTGCGGATGCAACGTTCGAAAATATTCGAATTGTCGCCGGCACCAATCCGATATTCTCTGGTAACGTAGTATTAAGGGGAATTATCTATATTGAGACACCCAATATCGTCGAATTCACCGGAGGTGCGGACATTACCGGCATAGTTGCGGGCGACGGAAGCCTTTACGACAACTCCGGTACAAATCAGATCATATTTCGCGGTAATGTTGACAGCCATCCTGTCACAGAACTGCCCGAGGTGGCCCAGTTCGACGGACTTCAGGACCAGACAGGTACTTTTGTTGTAGCTCCCGGTTTTCGAGTTTCATTCGGCGGCAGCTTTAGCACTTTATCCGGCGCAATAGCGGGCAACGGTATAGAATTTTTCGGCAACGCCGGTGGAACAATCAACGGTTCAATCATTAATTATTCGGACGAACAGATGGAGCTTTCAGGTAACAGCGACTTATACTTTAACCGTTCAGGAACGAGCGAGGCACCGGCGGGATTCGTGCCGGAGATAGTTTTGAAGTACAATCCCGCATCATATTCCGAAATAACATTATCGGATGTAATTTTTTCCGATTAATCCCTTTTGACTGGTGAAATATCGGCTACTGACGATCCGGAACATTTAAACTGGTGTTGCTTGCGAATTTTTGTGTTTGCGATAAACATTTCTTATACTTTTATCAGGGACATAGAAGTCGATTGTAACTAATAATCAGTTTTTTTCCGGCGGGGAAAAAATGGCACGCTTAAATAAACCAATTAATCATAAGCGCAGGGGTACTGTGCTTATCATATCCATGATCTTTTTAATAATATTTTCCGCCTTAGCTGTCTCGATGGCAACTTTGTCCGGTACCAATGTCCAGATTGCATCGAACCAGCACAAGGTGAATTCGGCCCTGATGGCGGCCCAATCCGGCCTCGAATGCGGAAAATATCTCATCACAACGATTCCTACATTGCCGTCAACTTCGCAAAACATTGTCTCGGGCACAGAAGCCGACCAGGTCTGGAGCATCCTCTGCCAGCATCTTCAGAATACCGCTTTTGACGGTAAGACCGTTCCTGCTTCCGCCCGCTTCAATGATTCAATCGGAGACGGCGATGAGATTATCACCGCACAGCTCGATTTCGGCAGCGTTAATACCGACTTTACGCTCAGATTCTACCGGTATGACGGTAGTCCCCAGGTAATCAAAGTGCAATCGATCGGAACAAACGGGGAGGCCGTCAAACAAGTAAACATGGACCTGAAAGTCACCAAGGACAACGAAGTATTGAATTATGCCGTCGCCAGCAGAGGCAGGATGTGGCTTACCGGAGAATCGACCATCCACGGTGATATTTTCAGCGCATGGGACAGGGTCTCGATATCGCCTTACAACATGACAAGCGATTCGAGTGTGCTCGGTACGATTAACACCGTCCTGACCCTGGATCAGATTAAGAGTCAGTATTATCAATTAGAGACACTCGACGGAAACGATAATCCCATCGATGTAAACGGTGCCCCGTTAGGCGGCGATTTCGAAAACCGGTATTACAGTTCGGGCGACGAAATTCAGGCCTACCACGAGGGTATAAATTACGGACAACCTTATAACAATATGCCCGGTATGGACATATCCGATTATGACACCGACGATTACGAGACGGGGACGACTGAAATAGCCTCGTGTCCGTATTCTCAAAGAGAGATCGAATATTTTCCACACGCGGCGGGTAACTATAACTATCCCAGGGACGGCACACCGAGCTATACGAGTAACAGGAAGCTCACACGACACGTTTATGAAAACCAGACTTTCACAAATGCGAAACTGCCGAACAATCGAAACGCTTTATTCAGGAACTGCACTTTCGAGGAAGTGTTATACGTTGACTGTGCAAAGAATACCAGTACCTACTACAACAACGTACGCTTTGAGAACTGCACGTTCAACGGCGTAATCGTTACTGATGTGCCGCAATCATTCAAATGGCAGAATAACTGCCTTTATTTCACCGGCGAAGCTACTTTCGAAAACACATCCAGTGTACAGGAAGCTACGATACTGGCCCCGCATTTCAACGTGAACCTCGGAAATACCAACCCCGAGCAAAGCGAAAACAACATCCTCACCGGTGCAATCATAGGGGGGATTGTCGATGTTCGAGGCAACGCACAAATTTACGGAACAATCATATCCATGTGCGATACGACCATGTGGACATCAGGATACGTAACCAATATCGGCGCCACTCTTGACGACGGTGGTTCCGAAACAACCGAGCTTGGCGACATCGGAGTAATAGACATAACGCCGGATCAGGACCAGATGCTGCCGAGCGGAATAACAACTCCTATCGTTATAAGGCCCCAGCAAAGTACATATTCAGAAGGATAATCATAAAGATGTGTATCTGAGAAAAATTATATTTGACTAAAAAAGTGTCACATATTCTTCAAAAAGGAGATAAAAATGAAAAACCATAAGCAAAAGTTACTCCTGGCCATATTATTCTCGATAACTCTGTTGGTAATCGGGATGAATGTGAACCGGGCGTGTGGTTTAGTAAACAGTCAAATTGTATATCTTCATGACGATCCTAACGAGCCGGGCCCTGAGATTATATTAATGGGAGATGACCCCAACGAGCCGGGTCCTGAGATTACATTAATGGGAGATGACCCCAACGAGCCGGGACCTGAGATTACATTTATGGAGGACGATCCCAACGAACCAGGTCCTGAGTGTAAGTAACAGTATCACGGCGCAAAAAATTATTTAGGGCGTTATTGGCACCATAGTGCAAGGCATTGTTTCTAAACCGCAGGTGTCTTTCTAAGTATTTTCGTCAGATGAAAGTTAACCTCCGCCCGGACAAGCTGTAATATTTTTAGTCGAGAGCGAATAATATCCGCAGGCAAACCAGTCAGCCTGCGGATTTTTTTTATATCATCCGGTCAATAATACACTATCAACAGATTATCGGGACAGAACAATCCGGATATTTCGGCTGCATTAATAATGATATGTGAAAGATAAGTCCTGACAGCTTTTCCGGAAATTTTGTAAAATTTATCGCTTCACATGACTGAAATCTATCGAAAATGAACAAAATTCATAAAACTACATATATTCGACGGATACTTGTGAACTTTTTTAGTTTAGGATTTTTGTTTTCATCTCCAATCGTGTATTATTAATGTTTTAATTGGAAAATATTCGGAAATGACATGGTAAACAAACCTAAAAATTCAGGGCCGATTCACGAGGACTGGTCCGTTGAGCTAACTACGGATGAACCTGTAAGTATTGATCCGTATTTATACGATGATAGTGACGAGTTAAAGCAGGACAACTACAAAATAAAGCAGCCGGATATAATCGGCATCCTGCCGATCCGAAACGTCGTGGTTTATCCGGGGACCGTAACACCTCTGGCAATAGGGCGAAAAAGAAGCAAAAGTCTGCTTGCCGACATCACGCCCAACGAATCCGTCATAGGACTGCTGACACAGCGAAATCCGAATGTCGATGAGCCGGGTTTCAAAGACCTCTACTCCGTCGGAACAACGGCTTCCGTGCTTAAAGTTATAAAGCTGCCTCAAGGCTCGATGCATATCGTAGTTCACGGCATAGCCCGTTTCAAAATTGTAGAAAGGCTCGGCACAAAACCTTATTTGAAGGCCAGGATAAAATACCTCGATGTCAAAGAGCGAATGACAAAAAATCTCCAGGCGCTCATTGTCAGCGTCCGTCGGGCGGCCAACCGGGTAATCTCGTTAAGCCCGAACGTGCCCGAAGAGGCATCTGTCCTTCTGGAAAATATAGAAAATCCTTCGGCCTTAGCCGATTTTTTAGCCGCCAATCTCAGTCTCGATATTGCCAAGAAACAGCAGTTGCTCGAAGAGCTCGATGCATCGAAGCGTCTCGAACAAATATCAGTTATCCTGGCTCAACAACTGGAAGTTCTCGAACTAAGTCACAAAATCCAGGGTCGTGTCAAAGAATCGATAGATAAAAACCAGCGGGAATATTTCCTCCAGGAACAGCTCAAGGCCATCCAGACGGAGCTGGGCCAGAAAGACCTGCGAAGCGAGGAGCTGAAGCTGCTCGGCCAGAATATAGCAAAAGCCAAAATGCCTAAAAAGGTCGAAGAAGAGGCCCTGCGGGAGCTGGACAGGCTCAGCAAGATACTACCTGCTTCGCCGGAATATAGTGTCATCCGGACATATCTGGACTGGGTCTGCGAGCTGCCCTGGTCGATCCAAACCAAAGACCAGCTCGATATAAACAAGGCCCAGCGAATCCTGAACAGCGACCATTACGACATGACGAAGGTAAAAAAACGCATTCTCGAATTTCTGGCCGTACGCAAACTCAATCCGACGGGCAAAAGTCCCATCCTGTGTTTTGTCGGCCCGCCCGGCGTCGGCAAAACATCGCTCGGTAAATCAATCGCCGGCGCTATGGGAAGAAAATTCGTTCGAATATCACTCGGCGGAATAAGAGACGAAGCCGACATCAGGGGACACCGCAGAACTTATATCGGGGCGCTGCCCGGCAGGATTCTGCAGGAGCTGCGAAAGTGCGGCAGTAAAAATCCGGTGTTTATGCTCGACGAGCTGGATAAAGTCGGCAGTGACTTCAGGGGCGACCCGGCAAGCGCGCTGCTGGAGGTGCTCGACCCGGAACAGAATTTCAGCTTCACCGACCATTACCTTGACCAGCCTTTCAACCTGTCTTCGGTCATGTTTATAGGCACGGCGAATTATACTGAGCCTGTCCCGCCGGCGCTGCGAGACAGGATGGAAGTAATCGAGCTTCCCGGATATACTGAAACCGAAAAGCTCAATATTGCGAAAAAATATCTCGTTCCCCGCCAGCTAAAAGAGCACGGCTTAAGCAAAAATCGCTGCGCGTTAAAAGACGACGCAATTCTGGCCATAATTCGCGGTTACACCCGGGAGGCGGGCGTGCGAAATCTCGAAAGAAATATCGCCGCCGTCTGCAGGGCCATAGCGACTGAAATCGCCAAAGGCAAAAAGCGGCGGGCGACAACCGCTAAAAAAGACCTTACAAAAATTCTGGGTCCGGCCCACTTCGAATCGGAGCTTGCACTGCGGACCGGAATCCCCGGCGTTGCTACGGCACTGGCATTTACGCCTGTCGGCGGAGAATTACTTTTTATCGAGTCCGCCTCCATGCCGGGCAAGGGACAATTGCAGCTTACCGGTCATATCGGCGATGTTATGAAAGAAAGCGCCCAGGCAGCATTCTCGATTGTAAAAGCAAATTCCAAAAAGCTGAACATCGGCGCCGAAAAATTCTCCAAATTCGATTACCATATCCATGTCCCCGCCGGTGCTATTCCGAAGGATGGCCCAAGTGCGGGTGTTGCGATATATACGTCATTAGTCAGTCTGCTGCTCGACAAACCGACCCGCCCTGATGTGGCGATGACCGGCGAAGTTACCCTGCGGGGTCTGGTGCTGCCTATCGGCGGGCTGAAGGAAAAAATCTTGGCCGCAAAGCAGGCCGGAATAAAAACCGTCATACTGCCGGCAAGAAATAAAAAAGACATTCCCGAGGTCCCCGCCGAAGCAAAAAAAGGCATGAAGTTCAAATTCGTCAAAAACACAGACGAAGCTCTAAAAATCGCCTTGAATTCAAAGTAAATCCCCGACACTGATCCTTAGGAAACAGGAAGTTCAACCGGCTCTGCTTTTATTCGATGTTCAGCTTGTTAAAAAGCTCCAGGCCAACCTTAGTTGATTCGAATGCGAACCTATCCACCGGAATATTTTTCGGGTCAATCAAAACTAATTCTTCGATCTCGGTCCGGTCCAAATCTGCGGGAAGAACATTAATCTTAGAGTGGAAAAACAAATCGCAGGTGTGATAAAGCACGTCCTTGTATTTATAAATATTGGGATATGAGCCTAAGTACTTCAAATCACCGGGCTCTATATTTAATTCTTCTTTTATTTCTCTTTTCAATCCGTCTTCGGCGGTTTCTTTAGGGTCCAGGAATCCGCCCGGCAAATCCAGCATTCCCTTTTTTGGTTCCTGGGCGCGTTTGATGGCAAGGATTTTTCCGTCATACTCCAGGATAGCCGCAGCGGCGGTGGCGACATTCTGAAAGAATGTAAACAGGCAGGCCTCGCACCTGAATTGCTTTATATTATCGAAATATATGTCCCTCGACCCGCAGGCCGGGCAATAATTGAACATCTTAATTATCTTCCTTAATCAATACCTGATTTTTGAATAGCATTTGTGACTTTCACAACTTCCATCATTTCGGCGACATCGTGGACGCGGACAATCGATACGCCCGCGGCGGCACAAAGTGCGACCGTCGCGGCGGTGCCGAATATCCGCTCGGCCGGTTTTTTTCTGTCGGTTATACTACCGATAAAACTCTTTCGACTTGTACCGACAAGCACCTTATAGTCTGTGTCCACAAATCTATCAATATTTTTCAATAGCAAAAGATTATGCTCAAAGGTTTTGCCGAATCCGATGCCGGGATCTATGAAAATTCGTTCCTTCTTTATACCGAACTGCTCGGCTCGTTTGGTCCGGCCCAAAAGAAATTCCAGAACTTCGCCGACCACATCGCTATATTTCGGCTCGGTTTGCATCGTCGCAGGAGTACCCTGTATATGCATTAAAACGACAGGGACCTTTCGCTCGGCGGTCAATTCGGCCATTGCCTCGTCACTTAAGGCGGTTATATCGTTGATAATCGCCGCTCCCGCATCAAGTGCGGCTTTGGCAACCTCGACATTGTACGTATCGATACTGACAGGGACATTTATCTTCTTACACAATGCCTCGATGACCGGTACGACTCGTTCGATTTGCTGCTCTGTCGAGACCGGTTCGGCGCCGGGCCGGGTCGATTCGCCGCCGATATCGATTATAGCAGCGCCATCGTCGGCCATCTTAAAGCCGTGCTCAACGGCTTTTTGTGTATCGAAAAAATCCCCGCCGTCACTGAACGAATCCGGCGTGACATTCAAAACTCCCATCACAATACAACCGGGGGAAAAATCCAGCTTACCTTTGGGCCAGCAAACAATATTCTCACCGTTATCTTTCACTTGACTGTTACCTTGAAACCGATCCTTTGGAGCTTTTCAGCCAGATTACTTTTTTCGACGATAACCTCGGTATTATGAAATTCCCTCCGGACGGGATATTCCTTTCTGAGTTTATCGAAAAATTTTCCTCGATTTTCCACCGGCTCATCGATAACCTTTCGCAGCATCGCATCGTCTCTGTCTATCCCGTAAATTTTCCGCACGGTTTCCGATAAAATATCCTGCTCGTTCTTTAGGTCTTTGGTTATTTCTATTGTTTTTACAACAGGGGCGGGTAGAAAATCCCCCACATCGAATTTTGGCTCGGTCCCGAAATATTCGCAGACCGATTTGTATATCATAATCAAGCCGGCGATTTTACCGTCAAGCGAGTAACCGGCAATGTGCGGCGTGCCGATATCGACCATTTCCAGAAGTGCCGTTTCAATCTTCGGCTCGTTCTCCCAGACATCGAGCACAACGGCCCGCGATCGTCCCGATTGGATCGCCGCTTTTAAGGCTTCGCTGTCAACTACACCTCCGCGTGAGGCGTTTATAAATACGCAGCCTTCCTTGAGTGACTCGAAGAAATTCCCGTCGGCCAAATGAAAAGTCTTATCGATCCCCTCGAAAGTAAGCGGCGTATGCAGGGTGATAAAGTCACAATCGAAAAGTTCCTGTATCGGCAGATATTTCGCATCGTCCGTCTGCCTGTATAAAGGGGGATCGTTCAGAAGGACTTTCATCCCCAGCGCTTCGCATTTTTTCGCCACCCGGCTGCCGACATTACCTACGCCGATTATACCGATTGATTTACCTTCGAGAGAAATCTTGTGTTTTTTCCCGACTTCGAGCAGTCCGGCAATGACGTACTCGGCGGCGGAATTCGCGTTCGAGCCGGGCGCAGATGCGAAGCCGATACAATTGTGCCGGAGAAAACCCACATCGACGTGGTCGAAGCCTATCGTGGCGGTAGCAACGAAACGCACCTTGCTGCCGGTCAATAAATCTGCAAATACAGGTGTAATGCTGCGTACCAAAAGAACGTCCGCATCGGCGACAACTTCACGCGTTATTTGACGCCCACCGATAACTTGCACATCGCCAATCGATGAAAAGCACTCTTTTACGAACGGGATATTCGCATCCGCAATAATCTTCATAATGGAACCTGAAAATTACAATATTATCGGTACTTCACGCTTATTTTGGCCTTCGACAGCATAATCTACACGTCTTGTTCCGTTGTTTATTCGTTTTCAGAAGCCTCTATAAAAACCGGTAAACAAGAAAAAATTACATTTTTTGAAATTTTTATTGGATTTATTATGAGCATATGCCCATAATATACGTATAGTAAATAATACCATAAAACTAAATAACGGTTAATAGAAATAAAATTATGAAGATATATCTTGATTGTATGCCTTGCTTTATTCGTCAGGCCCTTGACTCGGCAAGGCTGGTTACAGACGATGAGATGGTTCACGAGCAGGTGATAAGATACGTTCTGAAGCTGGCAAGCGATTTGGACATGAGCAAATCCCCACCGGAAATAGGTTGGCAGATACATCGATTAATCCGGGAGCTGACCGGCAACGATGACCCGTACCGCGAACTGAAGAAAAGGTTTAATTGTCTGGCTTTAGAAATCTGCAATGAGCTGGAAGATACCATCGGTTCATCCGAAGATCCTATTGAAACGGCCATAAGGCTCGTGATTGCGGGAAATATCATTGATTTGGGCGTCAAGACTTCGTTGGCCGAATCTGATATCGAAAAAATAATTGCGGATTGTCTCAAGGCGGATTTTGACAAATCTGCGATAGAGGAATTCAAAAACGCAGTGAAACAGGCCGAAAGAATTTTATATCTTACCGACAACGCGGGGGAGATAGTTTTCGATAAGTTATTAATCGAGCAGCTTCCACTGGAAAAAGTGACGGTGGCGGTCAGGGGCAAACCGGTTATTAACGATGCGACAATGGAAGATGCGGAGTTTGCGGGTCTGAGAGAATTAGTGGAAGTAATCGATAACGGCTCGGATGCTCCCGGTACTATTCTCGAAACATGCAGAGAGGAATTCAGGCGTCGATTCGAGCAATCCGATTTAATTATCTCCAAGGGCCAGGGCAACTACGAAACACTCAGCGACAAACAGAAGGATATTTTCTTCGTTCTCAAAGTGAAATGTCCCGTGATTGCGAGGAACCTTGGTTGTGAAGTGGGGGAAATGATTTTTAAAAGAGCGACCAATACAATTTTATTGAAGGAAGGATAAATATTATGCCAGGAAGAGACGGAACAGGGCCGGCGGGGACGGGACGCGGCGCCGGTAGAAGCAAGGGGCAAGGAAGAGGCCGGATGGGCGGGCCTTACGCCGCCGGACCCGGTGGAAATTGCATCTGCCCGAATTGTGGACATCAGGTTCCGCATGTTGCAGGCCGGCCATGCAGTCAGATGGCCTGCCCTGAATGCGGAGTGCAAATGTCGAGACAATAAACGATAACTTTTTTTGAAAGGAAATTATTATGCCACGTGGAGATGGAACAGGTCCTGCCGGTATGGGACCAATGACAGGCAGAGCTGCCGGATATTGTGCCGGTTATGGTATGCCGGGTTATATGAATCAGATAGGCGGCCGGGGTAGAGGTTTTTGGGGTCGAGGCGGCGGCCGAGGCTGGAGACACTGGTACCATGCAACAGGTCTGCCCGGCTGGGCAAGAGCACCGTACGGTTATCCCGCATGGGGTCCGGTCGCGCAGAGTCAACCGTTTTATCCGGGATCGGGCGCTGCGACTATAACAGCGGAGCAGGAAATTGCCGGGCTAAAGGAGCAGGCCCAGTATTTCCAAAATGCGCTTGACGAAATAAACAAACGCATCGAAGAATTAGGAAAAGTAAGACAGGAAGAATAAAAACAGAACAAGGGAAGATCCTTTATATAGACAACAAGGCTCCCAACCAAAACAGAGAAAGCCTATGGAAATTTTAGTTAAATACGACAACGGTTACCGTTTCACGGCAACCTGCAAGGGATTCACCGTAACTACCGGCCGCGGTAACGACGGCAATACCGAGCGGGACGGAATGTGGCCGGCCCAGCTCTTTTCCGCGTCCGTTGGGATGTGCATCGGCGGTTACATTGTCGAATACTGCGAAAAGCAGGGCATTAATTGCAAGGATATGACGATTGAGCTGTCCAGGCGTTCAGAACGCTACCCGCCGGAGGCCTCTCCTTTAGGACTTGAATTGTCGCGTACTACGAGAATCGATGTCAAAATACTTCTCGGTATGACACTATCCGGACAGCAACGCGAGAAAATATTGGAAGCGGCTGAAAGCTGTCATATTACAAAGAGTATCAGAGAAGGAATGCAAATTATCTGTTCTCTGGCCGAAGCTCAGAACGAATGACTTTGTGATCGGTCGTCTGTTGTCGTAAATATAATGTCACGGCATAATCAGGAGACTGGAAATGCCCCTTTACGAATTCAAATGCGGAAAGTGCGGACACATAACCGAATTCCTGGAAAGAAGCGGCAAGAGCCGTAAGCATATTTGCGAGCGCTGTAAAAGCTCTGATTTACAAAAGCTTCTGTCGGGCTTTTCTATCGGACAAACAGACAGCTCCTCGCCAGTGGGCAATTGTTCCTGCCCGACAGGGACATGTCAACCTTATTAGAAAGGAAACTGTATGAAGATTGCAATAACATCGACCGGACAAACTCTGGATTCCCAGGTCGATCCGCGTTTCGGAAGAGCGGCATATTTTATCATTGTCGATACCGGGAGTATGGAATTCAAGACGATTGAGAACCAAAATATAAACGCAGGGGGAGGCGCGGGGATTAATTCCGCCAAAGTTGTTATCGACGCCCAGGCCAAGGCCGTCCTGACGGGCAACTGCGGCCCCAATGCCCAGCGAACTCTGAGCGCCGCCGGTGTGAAACTATATACAGGTGCAACTGGAACAATTTCGGAGGCAATTGAGCTTTTCAAAAACGGAAGCTTAGTCGAAACCGCCGAACCGAATGTTCAGCCTCACTTCGGTACGGGTAATTAAAATGCCCGATGATTTTACCGTAGCTATAGCCAGCGGCAAAGGCGGCACCGGCAAGACGACGATAGCAGTGAACCTGGCCCGTTTTCTTGCCGATTCTGGAAAAAAGGTGCAGTACATCGACTGTGACGTCGAGGAGCCGAACGGTCACATTTTTCTAAAGCCGGATTTAATCTCCAGAATAAATGTCGCCGTCGATGTGCCTCAGGTCAATACCGAGAAATGTACTGCTTGCGGTCAATGCGGCAAAATATGTCAATACAACGCTATTGTCAGTATAAAAGAGCATGTCCTTACTTTCGAGGAGCTTTGTCATTCGTGCGGTGGTTGTTGGCGCGTTTGTCCGGCCGATGCCATCGATACCAGAGAGGTTCAAATCGGTGTCATTGATTCCGGTAATACGGGTAAAATCGAATTTGTGTCCGGTAAATTGAGTATAGGCAACGTTCGAACACCGAAATTAATCAGCTATGTAAAAAGACAAATCAAAAACGATTGCGTGACAGTGATTGATATCCCGCCGGGAACAACCTGCCCGACTGTCGAGGCCGTCAAAAATACCGATTATGTGTTAATGGTGACCGAACCTACTCCCTTCGGCTTGAACGATTTGAAGCTGGCCGTGGAAATGGTTCGCCTGTTGAACATTCCTTTCGGTGTTCTGGTAAATCGGTACGGACTCGGCGACGACAGGGTGGAAAAATACTGCCGGGATGAAAATATAGACGTCATTATGAAACTGCCGGACGACAGACGCATCGCCGAAGCCTATTCGGAAGGCAGGATGATTGTGGATGTATTGCCCGAATACAAAGAGCAATTTAAACAATTGTGTGATTATTTGGAAAACGAGACAGAAAAGCTCGATGAAAAAAGACGGCTACGAATTTAGAGAAATGATATCCAGTGACCTGGAAACTCGCCGGGCAGCTTGCAAAGTTCTCGGTGTCTCAGAAGATGCAAGTGCGGAAGTATTGAAAAAAGCATACAGGCGAGCGTCACTGGAATATCACCCTGATCATAATCCGAACGACAGTGACGCCCATAAAAAGTTTCTGCTCGTCAAATGTGCGTATAAACTTTTGGCGGAAGATGAGCCGTGTGAAATGTTGCTGGAGGAAATAAAGTCCTGGCCCGGTGCTCCGGAGGACGATAAGTATAAACTCGATAATCCCTGGGGACATTTTCTCTGGTGGCGCGAAAAGTTCTTTTAACAGGCACAGAGTAAGACTATGAACAAGTATTTGAGATCCTGCAAGAGAGAATTTTGGAGCAATGTTTTCGGTGCCGAGCTGGAATACACTTTGCAGGAGTTAAAAGGGACTAAGGATGTTTTAAGTGTCGGTTGTGGTCCTGCTATGATTGAAGCAGGTTTGGCCGAACATGGTTTTAACGTCACCGGTTTGGATATTTCCGAGCAGGCTCTAAGCCAGGCACCGGACAGTATAAGAGCTGTAGCAGGCTCGGCGGAAAATATGGTTTTTTCGGATTCCAGTTTTGACGCGGTTATTTATATTGCTTCTATGCAGTTTATTGAAAATTACCGGAAGGCTGTTAAAGAAACTGTCCGCGTTCTCAAAAAAGACGGCAAAATTTTAGTTATGCTGCTCAATACGGCGTCGGAATTCTTTAAAAACAAAAGCAGCAATCCCGCATCTTATGTAAACAGGATTAGACATACGGATTTGAAAGAAATTGAGAGAGTAATTGCCGAGTATTTTTCTGTTCGAACGGAATATTTTTTAGCAATTAAAGGCGAGGAAATATTCCAAAGCAGTGATTCCAATCTGGCAAGTCTTTGTGTTGTAAAAGGAATTGTTCAGGGAGTAGGGTTCAGGCCTGCCATAAG
>CAYVXS010000008.1:0-19644 GCA_964454885.1 uncultured Pirellulales bacterium | reverse complement strand
GTGGGCAGCGAGGTGTTCAGCCCCCGCAAGGCCATCGTCAGCGTGGCCTACAGCATCAGGTCCGATCAGGCCGGTGATTTTACCTTTTAGAGCGATAAAACTTATGTCATTCAGGACGATAGTTTGTGATTTGGATTTTGAATTCAGAAATTTCTTACAGACATGCGAAAATTCGACGACAGTCTCACCTGTTACTTTAGTTTCAGCATTCACAGAATCATTTGTAGTATAGCCACCCATATAATCTATCTGTTATTCCGGATTTCATTTTTCCTGTGTATCGGCCGGTAAATCTATTAATACAGTAGCGGGCATTCCTAACCGAAGCTGATTCTCTGGATTATTTACATATACTCGTATCTGATATACAAGATTGGTTCGCACATCGGTAGTTTCCACCGATTTTGGAGTGAATTCCGAAGTCGGTGAAATGTAACCGATCCATCCGTCATAAGTTTTACCTGGATAACTGTCGGTACTGACTTTTGCCGGCATTCCCTGATGAATTTTTCCAAGATCTGTCTCGGAAATATAGGTTCGAACCCATACGGGTGCTGTCAGGGCGAGTACATACACCGGCGCCTGAGGCCAGGCCATATCACCCGGTTCGAGTATGCGATTCTGAATAACACCTGAAGAAGGCGCATACAGATTCGCATCAGCGAGATTACATTTGGCGATTTCCAATTCGGCCCTGTACAACTCAAGAGTTGCCTTGGCTACAGCAATATCTTCCTTCCTGGGTCCTTCAATGAGCAGGTCTAATTTTTGTTTTGCAGCCTTCACATCGGAAACAGCTATCAACGCTGCGGTATTGGCATCATCCGCGTTCTGGGCAGATTCGGCATCCATTTCTTTCAGTGCCTGGAAACGTTTATTTGTAACTGCTGCATTTTTAGCACGAATTTCGGCCGCTTCATATTCCGCACGGGCCATTTCAATCTCCTGTGGGCGAGAGCCCGACTCCAGACGGGCAACAACATTTTCCTGTGATTTCACCTGGGCCGTTTTGCTTTTGACAGCAGCATTCAATTTGGATTTCTCAAGGCCGGCCAGGAGCTGACCTTTTTCTATACGATCCCCTTCCTCGACCAACATCTGACGGATGTGTTCAGTGACGTTAAATGAAAGATTTACCTGTCGAATATCAACGTTTCCATAAAGGACGAGCTTGCTGTCAGAAGCTTCTTTTTTCAGCGGATCCCATAAAAAAAAGCCGACTACGGCAACAACGATTATCACAACAAATAAAATAAGTTTGACAGCACGGCGTTTTGTGATTGGCATAATGATTGTCTCCAGACAATTTCTTAAGCGTTATCGGCAATGTAATTTTATTAATTATATTCTATAATATGAAGAATAGGAACATTGATATTCATTTTTCAACCGGCATCAGATGAACACATCCTACAAATAAAAAAGCTTATTATGAAGCGCAATCCGAACGAAAAACTATAAACATAGTATTTATATTCAAATTAAATTTCATAATTAAAAACACAAGTTACCTTTTTCGCTTTATATAATAATACAGGGAAATTACTCTTTCATGCCCTCTGAATTACTTAATACAAAATGGTCATCGAGCAACAATCTGTATCTGCATTAAAATAATAAAGGTATGATGTTATGATTCCAGGGAAGTCAAACCTTCCTGGATGGCATATTTAGTAAGCTGCGCTACACTGTCCATATCCAGCTTTGACATCAGTCGTAAACGATGTCCTTCAACGGTCTTGGGGCTGATGTGGAGGCGTTGTCCGATTTGCTTGGTTGTTTTGCCTTCGGCCATAAGTTGCAGTACTTCTCTTTCCCTTTGTGATAGTAAAGAGAACGCCGAACTTTCTTTTTTCTTCGAATTTCGCACATAGTTATCAACAACAACATCGGCAATTGACGGACTTAGGTATATTTTACCGGCGGCCACCGTTTTTATGGCAGTAACTAATTCTTCCAGGGCACAGTCTTTCAATAAATAACCTGATGCCCCGGCCTTGAGCATCTCTACCACAAATTTCTTCCCGGAGTGCATAGATAATCCAATGATTTTAACTTGTGGGAAATCATTAATAATCTGTCGAGTTGCATCTATACCATTAAGATCGGGCATTCCGATATCCATAATAACCATATCCGGAGACAGCTCCCTTGTAAGCTCCACCGTGGAATGTCCATCCCCGGCCTGCGCGATTACTTCCATATCTTCCTGTTGTTGAATAAGCTTGCTCAATCCGTGACGTACAATAGTATGATCGTCGGCCAAAATAACTCTGATACTCATCTTTCCTTGATCCTTTCTTAACGCACCTTTTATTCCAGGGGCGCCAGTAAAATTATTTTTGTCCCTTTGCCTTTTCCGGAATCAATCTTAAGCTTACCGCCCATCTGTTTCAACCTTTCACCCAAGCTGTATAATCCGAAACCTGTGGTTTTTTTGGATTGTGTCCTGTCAAGGCAGGATGTGTCAAAGCCGATCCCGTTGTCTTCTATAACAACTTCAATATTATGATCAACTTTATTTATTATGATTTTCACGGACTCCGCCCTGGCATGTTTGACTGCATTGATTAAAAGCTCACGTATGGAACGATAAAGGAGAATCTTCATCTGTTCACTCAATGAGTAAGAATCATCACGAATGTCCACCGAACACGTCAAATCCCTGTCTTCACTAAATCGATGAGCCAGCTCTTCAAGTGCAGGCCCCAGGCCAAGTGTATATAATTCGGGGGGGCTTAACTCAAAAGTCAACGTTCTCGTCTGTTTAATCGCCCGCTCAACTTGTTCCCGGAGATGTTGTATTATGTTGACTGATTCTTTGGATAGCCCTGAGCGTTGCAGATCGCCGAATCCGATTTTGAGAAAAGCAAGGATTTGGCCGACTGAGTCATGAAGTCCCTCAGCTATCTTGCGTCGTTCCCGTTCCTCGACCATCAATACTTCCGACGTAAGAGCTCTAAGTTGCTCCTGATCGTCAAGTATCCTTCTTTCGGCTTGTTTTTGTTCGGTAATATCAATACCCATTTCAAGGATGAGACGAGAGCCGTTAGTGTCTTTAAATGGGAAATCGAATACATCGTAATTCCTGCCGTTAGGTCCCGTCCATTCCCAGTGCTGTGGTTTGTTGGTCTCAAGAACTTTATATGTTTTACAGTCTTCACAGGGTTCAGGTCGGTCAAACAAAAACTCATAGCATTTCTTGTCGGGGTAATAACCGAAAAGCTCGCGGAAGACACGGTTGGCAAAAGGCATATAATAATCCGGTGCAAGCAAACACACGTAAACCGGCAGAGTTTCCAGAACGTCATTGAACCTCTGTCTTTCGGACTGCAGTGCTTCCCTCGAACGATTTTTCTGCAAGCAACTCCACATCCCGCTAAGCAATAATGATACCTGGCGTTCATCGGACTTGTCGTAGTCCGAATCCTTGTTGCCGACCCCGGCGATAGTCACGACTTTATTATTCTCCAGGAGAGGCACAACCATAAATCTCTCGATTGGAACATGACCGACGGGAATACCTTTCTTTCGCGGGTGGGATTTACTGTAATCGTTTATAAAAATTGTCCTGTGCTCCCTGACGGCATCCGCCCAGATGCCGGCTTCATCAACAGGCCAGTGTATCGGGTCACCTTCTACATTACAGTCTCTTACAACATCTTTCGAAACGGAATGAAGTGTATAAGTTTTCTCATCCTCGCTCATGAAACCCACGAATCCGATTCTGCTCCGGGTCATCGCAATCGCCTGCCCTAAGGTAAAGCTGGTAATATTTTCGAGGGATTCTTCACTCATCTGGCTCAACTGCAAAAGCGCATCTAACCGTGCCTCCTCTAATCTCAGGGATTGCTCCGTGCGTAAACGCTCTTCGTTTTCTTCTTTTAATCGTTTATTAATTAGTTGTAGTTCGGCGGTCCGCTCCTGAACCTTCATTTCCAGGTCGTCACGAGCTTTCTGCAATTCGAGCTCGCTCTGTTTTAAGTCTCTAAACAGCAGTTTATACGGTTGCTTTAAGCCTATTTCGATCAAAGCCTTGTATATGAGATAAAATGAAACCAATTTGAGAAAATGCCCGAACATGTTCGCCGCTTCATACGGTCCCGCGTACATGGTGAACATCAGCTCGGAAGCCATAGTCAGACCGATAGACCAGGATATTAAATTTAATACCTTATGGTCAAATTTACTTCGTTGTTTAAAAAGCAGAATTAGCGAGCCGAACAGAATACCAATAATTACAAATTCACTGACTTCTTTGAAAATTGTCAGGCCGGTCCCATCATTAAAACAAACGGGGAACACCCCAAAAAAGAAAATAGACAGAAGCAGAATAAAAAGTACCACAGTATATGAAATGACTGCAATGTTAGCATTCAATCTTCGTTTCAAAAAAACAGGGGCTATAAGAAGTGATAAGCTTTCCATGTATCGAGCCGAAATCCACAGTTGGGTCGGCAGGTTGGTGCCATGTCCCTGAAATACTCCCATTCCGGTATAAGAGAGGGCGTGAAGCATATCGAGGAAGCCTATAAATAAATAGGCTATACCGATAAAAAGCATGTAATTATTTTGTATGAATCGTCTGCTGTTCCAGACGACCATGAAAATAGCAAATGCAACACAGACACTGAATATTTCAACAATACTGTGGAACAGCAGGAAGCTGTGTAACCTGATTAAATACAGGCCGATAATAATCGCTGCATAACAGCAATAAATAAGGATTTTTTTAAGCAGCTTGATTCGCATTTACTCTTGTCACCATATAATTTACTCACTTACCCAGAGTATCCTGTGATCCCAATCAACTAACGCGTCGCTCGAATATCAGATTATTTTAAAGACAATTCCCATAGAAAGCAATCAAGGATTATTCAACATACGGATTTTAAGACTTTTCACAAATCTGATTCGATTCCTCCCCGGGGCGTTTTAATCGCCTCAAACAACGAAATTTCCCCGTTTCGGTATATCCACACTTAACGCAAAAAATGATGAAAATAAGACTACAGGCGATCTGAAATCTGAATTATCCACCCGGTGACTCTTTAGAGAAATCTTCACCTTATTTTCCTTAATACACAGATATTTGTCATAAATCCTTACCGCAAAAAAACTAACGCATTTCTAACAATAACTTAACGGCAACCTAATGATTATGAGTTAAATTTTAATATATGACTGATTTACTAAAAAATATAATCTGTGGACTTGGAGTCTTTTATTTGTTATTTCGTTTCCGCTCGCTCTTTGTGTATCTTTTTAACAACACAAAGCTCGTCAGATTGGGCCGAAATAACAGGTCTATAACGGCAGTAAGAAAATCAGGCAAAAAATCCGGGCTCGAATCCCTAAAAAGTTATCTGGTTTCATCATTGCCTACAAATATATAGCCGTACGGCGGATAAAAAGGTCCTGTGCAGACGGCTTGCTGATAGTCTGCATAAGTGGAAGCACTATAAAAAACGCCGGTATCAGGACTCCGGCACCCAGAATAGCCACTCATCGCCCTTTGCATCTTTCAAAATCTCGCTTGTAACTTGCTTCGGATCGGTAACCATTAACATCTTGAAGGCTTTTTGCAAACGGTTTCCTTTATCTAAATCTATATTAACAAAGTAAATATCGTTTTAGTTATTACCCTGCTTGATGCCGGGAGCAGAAAAAGAAATTCTTGAAAGGAATAATTTACGTAATAAAATGGCAAATAGAGCTTAAGCCGCTCTCTGATATAAAGCTAAACCTGTTCAATTTTTTTATTGAAGACCTGCAGATTCAGGAGCAATTGATAATGAAACGAATCCTCAGTTTATACCTTCTACTGTCTTGTACGGTGGTGTACGGGCAGTACCAAACGGAGATTCATGTGGTTCAGGATGGAACCGGTGACTTTACAACGATTCAGGAGGCAATCGATGAAGCGAAATCGTTCCCCGATACGCGGATCACCATTTATATCAAGAACGGTGTGTACGAAGAGAAGGTGAAGGTTCACGCGTGGAACAGTCGACTGACACTGAAAGGGGAAAGCACCGACGGTGTCATCGTCCGCTGGAACGACTATTTCGCTAAAATAAATCGAGGGCGGAACAGCACCTTTCACACCGCTACCCTGCTTGTGCAGGGCGATGATTTTCGTGCGGAAAATCTTACTATAGAAAACACAGCCGGTCCGGTCGGGCAGGCCATCGCCCTGTCCGTTGAGGCCGACCGTTGCGTGTTTGAAAACTGCCGGATGCTCGGTAACCAGGACACTCTGTATGCCGATGGAGCCAATGCCCGTCAGCATTATCTAAATTGCTACATAGAGGGGACAACGGATTTCATTTTCGGCGGAGCGACGGCCCTTTTTGAAAACTGCACCATCCACAGCAAGTCGGATTCCTACATCACGGCGGCAAGTACACCCCAGGGACGGCCATACGGCTTTGTCTTTCTCAAGTGCAAACTGACGGCGGCCGATGGTGTGAATAAGGTTTTTCTCGGCCGGCCCTGGCGCAGCTATGCGAAAACGGTTTTTGTAGAGTGCGAGCTGGGCGGTCACATCCGTCCGGAAGGCTGGAACAACTGGGGTTCGCCTGAAAAAGAACAAACGGTTTATTATGCGGAAGGTGGAAACAAAGGTCCCGGTGCGGACACAGCTAATCGCGTTTCATGGTCTAAAGTTTTAACCGATAAACAAGTTAAAAAATATTGTGCGCAAGAAGTGTTGAAACCCTTTATGTTGCCGGAGATGATAACTTCGTCCCGGTAAGTAAAAAAATCCGAACATTCCAGGAGATAGTTTTTATACGCACTAAAGCGCTTTCGTAAGGTATAAAAAGCACTACCCCTTTATCTGCGCCTCGGAGGTTTGAATCCGGCCCCGCCTATTTTCTTCTTTGTTTGACTTTGAAGTAAAAATCCTGTTCTTCCAATGATTAAGCCGTTTTTTCTGTAACTGTCTTCGAAGTCATTCATATAATTTACTGCAAACGTCCGGCCTCTCTGATGATATCTGTTTTATCTCCTTCTATCGGTTTGAGAATAAAACCATAGCTGTATGATTTGCCCAAAAGCCTGTATTTATCGTGGACAGGGTCACCCCAGCTATTGTCACCGCCAACCCCCTGCTGATGCAGATCTATACAAAGCTCCGTCAGGTTTTGAAAAGGTACGTCAATAGTATGCCGCACTCGTGCGTCAAAATCATTTTCAAGATAATGGTGGGCATTTATCTCAAGGGGCTGCTTTCCTGTTACGAGCAGACCCAGCCCGCTGTCATTCTGCAGGGCCACCCACCGTACATCTGTTTTATTACCGTTTTCCTGAGGGAAGATATATGGAGTATATTGCTCCATAACCGTACCCGAATACAATCCGACAAAAGCCGAAGTTTTTCTGTCCCAGTAATTTTCATGCGGACCTCGCCCGAGCCATATAATGTTCTTCAAATCACCCAAAACGGCAAGTTTCATGCCGTAACGCGGCAGTTCGGGAGTATCGTCGATATTGATTTTTATTTGAGCCTGGACTTGCACCCTGCCGTCTTTAAGTACCGTATACGTAGTCGTATAATCCGAATCGCCGGGCGGCAATTTCGATTTGGCTATTATCATGACCTTATTTGCAGTATTCTCAGTGACTTCAACCGATTGCATCTTTCGTGCCGCCGCGATATTTTTCCACGGTTCGCATCGCTCGGGCATATGATTGCCGCGGTCGTTGTCGGTGGGAATGCGCCAGAAGTTCGGTACAAGGTTATGTTTAATAAGGGATACCCCGTGGAACACGTAGTCCCTTAAATCGGCGGTTTCGGAATCGAAGATGATTGTGAAACCTTTGCCGTAAACGGTAATGCCTTCGTATGTCTTTTTTAAGGACAATCCCGGACCGTTGATAGAGGCGGGTGATGTCTCTGTTAATTTCTTAAAAACAGGCAGCCTGAATTGTTCGTATGCTACGATGTGATTTTTCGGCACTACAGCGGTTGCCTGACGAGTTGTAACAAAAAAGTTTATGAAGTATTCCACGCCCGGCTCAGGGGTAACAGAAACATCCGGAATGCGCACCTGCAGGGAAGTCCGGGCGGGTAACCCGCTCGGCAAATCGATTCGACCTTCGGCGACGGTTTTATCCATGCCTGTAATAGTGTAACTCACGTCATATTCGGAAAGATCAGTAAAGAAAAACTGATTGTTGACAGTGAAAAGTCCCTCGGCTAAATCGTCGGCCTTAAACTTAACGTTTTGATAGACCTTACTGACTTCCCACAATGCGGGCTTGGGAGTATGATCGGGGAATGTGATACCGTTGAGACAAAATGTGCCGTCACTCGGTGCCCCCTGGGGTCCGAAATCCCCGCCATAAGCCCAATAGCTCTGGCCGGTACTGTTTTGCTGCAGCAATCCCTGGTCAATCCAGTCCCAGATAAAACCGCCCTGCAGTTGAGGATGTGCCTCTATCACGTCCCAGTAATCCTGCAGGTTTCCGGTGCTGTTATTCATTGAATGCGTGTACTCGCACATAATAAGGGGTCGATTCTCATCGTCCAGTCTGCAATACGCTTCCAACTGATCGATATGGTAGTACATCGGCGCGACGATATCCGTATACGGCTCACGCCATGCCTGCTCATATTGAACCGGCCGGGAAGGGTCACGCCCTTTTGCCCATCGATAGGCCTTTTCAAAGTTCCGGCCCTTACCGGCTTCGTTACCCAGGGACCACGTGACAATACAGGGATGGTTCTTGTCTCGTTCTATCATGTTCCGGACACGGAAAAGGATAGATTCGAGCCAGTCATCCTGTTCGGCGACGGGCGAACTCATATTATAGCCGTACTCACCGCCAAGATATGTCCCCAGCCCGTGCGCTTCTATATTGGCTTCATCGACCACATAAAGTCCATACTCATCGCATAAGGCATACCAATACGGATCGTCGGGATAATGACTGCAGCGTACGGAATTAATATTGAACCGCTTCATAAGTCTGATATCCGCAATCATGTCCTCCTTACTCAACACATGTCCCCGGAATTGATTGTGCTCGTGACGGTTAACACCCTTGACCAGCACGGCTTTGCCGTTAACGCAAAACTGACCGTTTTTGATTTCACATGTCCGAAATCCCACACGCTGGGCCGTAACCTGTAAGGTTTGCTGTTGAAGGTCTTTAACTGTAATAAGCAGATCGTACAGATTTGGTTTTTCAGCACTCCATCGGGCGGGAGCCTCAATAGTTTTATCAAACACAATAGATTGCTCGCTTTTTCCCCCCAAGTCGAATGATTTCGATTCGTTGTAAATCGTTTCACCGTTTGAGCGGCCTCTTAAAGTGACGATAAGGCTACCTTTTTCGCTTTGGTCCGAGTAATTCTTCAAAAGGATTTTTGCCGAAAGCAGGCCGTTTACATATGTATCATCCAGGGGCGATTGAATTTCTATGTCACGAACAGCAACAGGGCCTGTTGCATATAAAAATACGTCTCGCTCGATTCCGGCAAATCTCCACATGTCCTGGTCTTCGAGGTAACTTCCATCACACCAGCGATAGACCTCAACCGCGAGTGTATTTGTCCCGTCGGTAATATACTTAGTGACGTTAAATTCGGCCGGAGTTTTGCTGTCTTCGCGATAACCAACATATCGGCCATTAAGCCAGCAATAAAAGGCACTCTTAACCGCACCGAAGTGCAGGAATACTTGTTTTCCCCGCCATTGTGGCGGCACTTCGAACGTTCGTACATAAGAGCCTACGGGATTGTAATTCTCGGGAGCCTTGGGGAATTCCGCTTCGAACGGGTAGGTTATATTCGAATAATAAGGCACACCAAATCCCTCGAACTGCCAATCACTCGGCACATTTATATTCTTCCACGAACTCGTATCATAACCGGCTTGATGGAAATCAACGGGCCGATCCACAGGTCTGCGGCTCCATGCGAATTTCCACACACCGTTCAAGGATTTATAATACGGCGATTGCTCCGGTTCATACTCCAGCGCCGAGGCGGCATCTGCATACACCATAAAACCAGCACGAGCGGGTTCGGCATTGACTTCTGTAACAGACGGATCGTTCCACTCTGTACCCCGGGCCCAAACAACGTTTAAAGGTAATACTGCAATAGAAAAGATAAACATTAATTTAGTTCTGAACATTCTCAATCCTTCCCGAATGAAATTTCCCCTGATGATAGTCATGCTCTCAATATTTTCAACAATCTTAATAATAAATCAATATCAATCCGTTCGTCTCCGGAAACAGATTTTACCGGAAACTTATTATAGCTTTAATCAGCAATCCATTCAAAAGATTCAAGTATTATACAAAAATACCGACTCCGGCCATTAAATCCGAAATTTGCCCATTATTTATTTACAAAGTACATAATTCAGTAAAAAATGACATTTATTGGGACTTGATATGGGCAAAATCATGGTCTGAGGAGACATTTTGGTAACGTAATGTCCCATGAAAGTTGTTGTGTTTTCAAGGTCCTGAAAAAGAGGTTATATCGAAGACTATTTTGGATACAGGACAACAAAACCGGAAAGCTGACATTCGTTCATAGATGATGCGCCAACTATATAAACATAATGATCGTTTACCGTCACTCCACGAGCTTTATAGACACCGTTTCCACCCGAGCGTCTGGGTGTAGTGATAGTGCTGATATCCACGGCATGAATTCCTCCATGGAGAGCCGCCACATAGGCTGTCGAACCGTCTATAGCTACAGCGCAGGCATCGCCTGTTAAAGCAATATCGCCTGTAAATCTCGGAAAGGCCGGATTATGTACATCGACAATAACTAATCCATTGGCACCATCCGCAACAAAAGCATATCCTTCGGCCACTGCGACCCCCTGAGCCGTACCTGCTGTTTTATAGGTGCCCGAAAGCACAGGATTGCCGGGTGTGCTGATATTCACAACATGCAATCCTCCATCCATATCAGCTATATAGGCATACTGTCCCAGCACGGCAACATCTACTGCATTACCTATATTATTCAATGAACCGGCCAAAACGGGATTCTCCGGGTCGTAAACATACAGTACGACCAGCCCGTTGGTCCCGTCTGCGATATATACATAGTCACCCGATACTGCCACAGCCCGGGCATCGCCCGCCGTATCGTACCGGGCTACACGACGGTAGCGCTCCGTTAGTATGGTTGTCTGAGGATTAGCAATATCCACAATATGCAGACCTGTCTCCCTCGCTGCGACAAAGGCGTAGTCATCCTTTAGTGCTACATCCATTGCTTCGCCGCTATCGTCGTATGAACCTCGCGGTTGAATTGCCGAAGTGTTCGATGCGTCCAGCACCAGAAATCCACCACGTCCGTTTGCCACCCACAGGTCAGTACCCACGGGGATGACATCAAGTGCAATGTCGCTGGTATCATAGGTGCTGATGATGACCGGCTTTGTTTTGTCAGCGACACTTATAATCTTGACGTCTGATGCGCCGGCTATCCCTGATGTGCTATATATCAAATTCCCTGCAACGGTCATCCTACCGTAGGAAGCACCGGGCCAGATATTGCCCACTTCAGTCGGATTGGCTGGATCTGTGATGTTTACGACGAACAGTTGTGCACTTGTACGCGCATACAGATAGTTACCCTCTACCGCCAATGCCTGAAAGTCTGAACTGTTGTGGTAATGACCGACCAATACAGGGGTCTCCGGAGCACTCACGTCAATCACGTCAATACCGCCCCGTCCTGCAGCAAAGACATAGTCCCCTTTCATCGCAATACGACGGACTCCCTGATCCCGATTCCAAAAACTGAGCAAGACCGGCTCAGAAGGATTTTCTATGTCGTATATGTACATTCCAAGGCTATCAGTCGGTCCACTACTCGCACGCAAAAACGCAATATTTCCTGAGACAGCCACCTGGGAGACATTCCCTTCCTGAAGGCATGTACCGAGATGATGAGGGTGTGATGGATCGGAAATATCAATGATGTAGGCACCACCACGACCGTCTGCTATATACGCTTTTGTACCACTGACAATCACCTGATACATATAGTCCCGGGACTCAAAGTTGCTTACCAGTTTGGGATTTTCAGGATCATTTACATTCAATATCTGTAAGCCGTCTTCGCCTTTGGCTACTAATGCATAGGAGCCATAACGAGCGACTGATCGTGCCATTTCATTTGCCGGGTAGCTACTGATATACCATGGCTCAGAGGGTATTGAAACATCGTATGCAGTCAGATTATCCGTACCCGCTACCCATGCCAGGTTGCCCTGTATTACAACAGCATTGTTCCCTGAAAAAGAATCTGCGTTACTGACCCTCTGTAAACCGGCAGGAGTAGCCACATCGATAATGCTTAATTCATTGGTGATCAGCGAATAGAGTCTGTCCCCCTGCAAAACGAGGTCCTGGCTGTAGCCCCCAGGGCTGGCAAGCTGGTGAGCCCCCAAAACCTGGGGCCAATCATAATCGGATACGTCAAAACAGGTGATAAAAATTGATTCGCCATAGGCGGTTCGCACATAAAGTCGTTCACCTTGTGCACAAATGGCACCTGTAGTGTAAATTTGCAGCCAGGTTTCGACCGGATTCGCCGGATCAGTCACGTCGTAGGCTGTTGTGCTGTACCCACTGTAAAAGGCGACATCACCATCGATATAGAAATTACCGTCTCCGGAACCCATCCAGGGATAGCTTTGACACAGATAGGGATAGTCTGGATTCGTCGCATCTATTACTTCAATATCGCCATCGCTGTTTCCCATATAGACATAGGCCTGCTTGACATCAATGCGTCCCCAATAAAAAGGAGCCCAATCATCGTACGGAAATTCTCCATAGTATCCGCGAAACACAGGGCTTTCCGGATTGGAAATATCAATGACTTCGAGACCACCCCAGTTTAAATCCAACCATTCCTCTTCATCATAATAGTTATATTCATAGATAACGTAAGCATAGTCGCCTTCGATCCTGACCTGTGTTGCCCAGGCAGCATCGACTTCATTGTGCCGTCCGGTGTCACGGGCGGTGACGAACACCGGGGCCGATGGATTGGTAATGTTATAAACCTCAAATCCGTAACCGCCCACTACATACAAATAGTTGTCCTGGATGGCAAGACCCAGTGCGGATGTTGAAATGCGTGTTACTAATTGGGGGTCATCAGGATTGGTAACTCTTATGACTTCTACACTGTTTCCACCAGCAATGAACGCATATCCGCTGCGGACAGCAATATCACCGGCCAAAAATGACCCTTCATACGTTCCTAAAACCTGGATATCAATCTCCTCAGCCGGTAAAGGTGAATAGATTAAAACGGACAGGATAATGATCGAAGTCAACAGGCGGATGTTGTTAAAACAAGGATATAGATGACTCATACTGTACCTTCCTCCTTTTGTCCTTACACTACATTAGCGGTGCCTGATCGATAATTTGATTTCTACCGGTAAGAGTGATCCGAAATTACCCGTATGCACTTTACTGAAACACTCCTTCAAACTTTCAGTCTAATGATAAGGTAATTTCTCCTCGATCTCAACATAATTCCTGCAGTTTCAGCATAAAATACAGGAAAATCCGCCACACACCCCCTTTTTAATTCGACGGGTTTAAAATTTCCCCTTCCCGATTAATAATTAGTAGAGGAACAACAACAGTGCAATATTGTGCGATATAGTCCTATAATACCTTTCTAAGTCAGCTTTAATATAAATTGGTAAGGATAAAATTCATGGTAAAAAACCCATGCGAAAATAAATTCCCAGATTGGATATTTGCCACTTGAGAAAAGATTGAAAATAACAGGCCGGAGAAGTAAAATAGCAATCCGCGAAAAATCATCATATATTCTTAGGAAGAAATTATATAGTAATCTCAGTATTAACGAACCGAAAAGCTGGAAACAATTTAAGGAGAAAATATTATGGACGCTTTTTTAACTAAAATTTATGAGTACATGGCAACTTACTGGCTGCAAGTTGTAGGCGCCATCATAATCTTTGTCGTCGGACGATGGCTGGCAAAAATAATTTCGAATCTGCTCGCCAAAGCGATGACAAAAGCCAAGGTCGATGCAACCCTGACCAGTTTTGTTAAGCATCTGTGCCACATCGGACTGCTGGTATTTGTTGTCCTTGCCGCGTTACAAAAATTGGGAGTGCCCGTAACCAATTTTGTGGTTGTTATCGGTGCCGCCGGTCTGGCAATCGGATTTGCCTTACAAGGCTCTTTGTCCAATTTTGCCGCCGGTGTTATGCTGGTAATTTTCAAACCGTTTAAGGTGGGAGATTTTATCGAGGCAGCCGGAAAAATGGGGACCATACAGGAGATTCAGATTTTCAATACGGTACTTAATTCGCCCGACAACGTTCGGATAATTATTCCCAACGGCCAGGTCACGGGAAGTGACATCAAGAATTATACGGTCAACGGAACAAGGCGCATCGATCTGGTTGTGGGTGTTTCCTATGAAGATAATTTGAAAAAAACACATCAGGTTATCGAAGAAGTCATTAAAGGCGACAACAGAATCCTGCCGGAACCTGCATATACAATAGCCGTTTCCGAGCTTGGCGACAGCAGCGTAAACTTCGTTGTCCGGCCGTGGGTCAATGCCTCCGATTACTGGCCTGTCCGTTTCGATTTGATAGAAAAAATAAAAGTTGCTTTGGATAAAAACGGCATTACAATCCCGTTCCCGCAGCGTGATATACACATCAAAGACGGAGATTCCAAAATTTCGAAAGTAAGTTGATGTCAAAAGCAGTACAGAGTTAAATTTTCGTAATATTGTAGCCGGATTGATATGAAAGGAGTTTGTTATGCGTTGGAAAGTATCAATTTTATTAATCACCCTCGTTCTATTTACTCAGTTAAGCTATGCAGATGAAGTTCTTTTGAAAAACGGGGACCATCTGACCGGGAAAATTATTAAACTCGTCGACGGGAAGATGATTTTCAAATCCTATCTTTCAGGCGAAGTGACCGTGGGACTGGCTAATATTCAGACCCTCGGCAGCGATGAGCCGATCACAGTCAATTTAAAAGACGGGACGGCCTTGCAACAGAAAATAGTGAGATCCCAGGCCGGCCGATTTTCCATTTCAGGGGACGAAACAATCAAAGCCCAGGAATTTTCCGTCGGTGACATTGTTTCTATCAATCCGCCGGTTCCGAAGTGGACGGGAAATCTTTCCGCAGGACTTACCTCGACACACGGCAACACGAAGACCGAAAATATTACCGGAAGTGCGGATCTAAAAAAGCGCACCGACAAGGACCGTACCACAATCAGTGCGGATTATGCAAAAGGAAAACAGGATAATCCTGATACGGGCGAAAATGAAACAATCGAAGACTGGTGGCGGGCCAGAACCAAGTATGACTATTTCTTCTCGAAGAAGATGTATGGTTATTTAGATGGTCGATATGAAAAAGATGCCGTCGCAGAGCTTGACCGGCGAGTGACAGTCGGTATCGGTTGTGGTTATCAATGGATAGAATCGGCGGATATGAATTTTTCAACAGAGCTTGGTCTTGCCTCGCTTTACGAAAAATACGATAACCAGACCGCCAGCAACAGTGAAGTTTCGGCCCAGCTCGGATATAACTTCGATAAAAAGCTCAGGGAGAATCTGCATTTCATCCACGAGCTGACATACTATCCTGCTCTTCAAAAGTTTTCCGATTATTATCTCACAACAACGGCCGAACTGCGGTCCAACTTTACTGCGACGCTGTTTATGAATATCAAGGCCATTATGAATTATGATAACACACCGGCAATCGGTTCCCATAAAACCGACGTGAAGTACTTCCTGGGTCTGGGTTATAGTTTTTAATAGTTTAAATTCTGGTGCATTCGATACTGTGATATGATATATTGGTTCGTATCCGGTTTATAAACAAGCTGAATAAATTCTGTATTCCAACTATGACAAATTTAATAGGGGATTATTTGAAAGATGAAAAAAGCATTTAAGATACTGTTTACTTCTCTTGTGGTGATTTTGATCATACTTGTTGTGATTGTGGTTGGCGTCGGCCTGTTTGCCGACAGTGCTTTGAGAGTCGCAGTCGAGACGGCGGGGACAAAAGCCCTTAATGTCGGAGTAAGCGTCGGCGGAGTTGACCTTTCCATCCTGCGAGGCGAACTCGACTTTAAAGATATCAAGATAAACAATCCCCCCGGCTATCAATATGACAAACTGCTCGAATTAAGTCAGGCCGATATTACTGTTGACACCGGCTCTCTCCTGAAAGATACAGTCAATATCAAAAAAATCAAGCTGGACGGGGCTAAGGTAGTCTTTGAACAAAGAGGAGTATCCGGCAACAACCTTCAGGACATAATAAAACAGCTCCCCGCACAGCAGGAACAACCCTCGGAGCCGGGCGGGAAAAAACTGCATATAGATATTCTCGAAATCACGAACACACAGGTCAGTGTAAAATTGCTCCCCGTCCCCGGGAAAATCGATACGGTCCCTCTCAAGCTCGACACAATCAAGATGACCGATCTCGGCAGCGATAATGACCTCGATACTGTCACCCTGACCCGAAAAGTTTTGCTGGCTATTGCGGGAGGAATCGCCCAGCAGGGAGCCGGCATACTGCCGAAGGAGATGATAGGCTCTCTCGTATCCGAACTGGCTAACGTCGGGGCCTTACCGGGCGCCCTTCTCGATACCGGCGCAAAAATACTCAATACCAGTACGGATTTAGGCAAAGGAGCCACCAATGTCGGCAAAGACCTCGGCACAGGAGTAATCAAGGGAGTCGAAGACGCCGGAAAAGGCGTCACCGAGGGATTAAAGGGTATTTTGAAACCAAAAGAAAAAGAAGATTCGACGAAATAGCACTCAAAATCTTGCCGATATATCCCTGATTGAATATATTTATCGGCAGAATTCCCTGCTGAAAAGGTTTTCAGGGACTCTAACCAATCAATGAGATTTTTAGAGCCGCCTGTCGTGCTTTGGTCGAACAGGAACTATAGATGAAAGAATGGAAGAAAAAAATTGAAGATAAAACGGTCCGGGTCGGTATTCTCGGTCTCGGCTATGTCGGCCTGCCGCTCGCTCGTGAATTTGCTAACGCCGGAATAAAAGTAACCGGTTTTGACATCGACGAACAGAAAGTGAAGGTCCTCAATACCGGCAGAAGTATTATTAAAAATGTCCCCCACGCCGAAGTCAAAAGAATAGTCGAGGCGAAGAAGTTCACCGCAACGACACAAATGTCACGGATCAAAGATGTTGATGCCCTGCTTATCTGCGTGCCCACGCCGTTGACCGAAAATCGCGAGCCGGATATGAAATATGTAATAGGTTCCTGCCGGACCGTTGCTCAATACCTTCGGCCGGGCCAGCTTGTGACACTCGAAAGCACGACATATCCCGGAACAACGCGGGAGCTGATGGCCCCGATCCTGGAAACAAGCGGACTCAAAACAGGTAAAGATTTCCACCTTGCATATTCCCCGGAACGGGAAGACCCCGGCAATAAAAATTTCACGACCCGCACCATTCCCAAAGTCATCGGCGGTCTTACCACTAAGTGTCGCGAAATAGCGAAAATGGTGTACGAGCTTGCGATAGATACCGTCATACCCGTTTCTTCCGTCGAGGCGGCCGAGGCAACGAAAATCCTCGAGAACGTTTACCGCTGCATCAATATCGCGATGGTCAATGAGCTGAAGATGGTATTCGACCGAATGGGTATCGATGTCTGGGAGGTAATTCGAGCGGCGAGCACCAAACCGTTCGGTTTCAGCGCGTTTTATCCCGGCCCCGGACTTGGTGGGCACTGCATTCCCATCGACCCGTTCTACCTGACATGGAAGGCCCGGCAGTATGGTATGCCGACCCGCTTCATCGAATTAGCCGGCGAAATCAATACCGATATGCCGCACTACGTGATAGCCCGGACAATGGATGCTCTCAACGAACGGAAAAAAAGTCTCAAAGGCTCGAAGGTCCTCGTCCTGGGCCTGGCCTACAAGCCGGACATCGACGACGTTCGGGAATCACCGTCGCTGGAGCTGATTGAGCTTTTAAGAGACAAAGGTGCGAAGGTGGATTACAACGACCCGTACATTCCCGCGACACACAAACAGAGGCGTTACAATTTAAAGATGAAAAGCAAGCCGCTTTCGGCCGATATGCTAAAAAAATATGATGCCGTTTTGATTTCGACAAATCACAGTGACTACGATTATAACTGGATTGTGAAAAATTCCCGGCTTGTTGTAGATACGCGCAACGCCACCGCCGATGTCAAACAAGGCAGAAATAAAATTGTAAAAGCCTGAAAAAAAATGCACTAATTGAATGTCACAAGGTCTTCATATATTTATCGGCAAACATCCTTGATATTTCCGCATGACTTGCTACAATGCCGCATGAGCGGCGGAATCATCGGCTTGAAAGTCTCCGGTTGTTGTATCAAACCTCCAGCCATCGGCGTTTGCGCCTGCCGCAGCTCCATCTATACGTACAGTATTTTGATCGTTAAAAGGATTAACCGGAATACGCTGTATGTAAGGACCATACTTCGTACCCACGTTCCCATCAACGTCGGTTTCCTCTGTCATCCTGCGTTCGAATTCAGTTGCGACTTCACCCGTTGCAGCCGGGAGTTGTTCGTTGTGATGGAATTTATAGAGTTTTATCTGGGAACGAATTCTACTAAGATCGGATGATAAAGCGGAGGTTCTCACTTCCGTACTCGCATTGATATATTGAGGGATAACAACCGCTGCAAGGATGCCCATGATTACTACAACAACAAGAACTTCCACTAACGTGAATCCACTATTATTTTTCATTTCATCAGCCCGCAAATATTCTTATTAATTCGAATTCAGGAAAGGGACTGATAAGTGTCCCTGCATATTCCCTATTTAAAATATGGAAAATAAATTCCCTTGAGCAAATGCAGTAACAAAAATTAAAATTTAAATATTCTTCACAAATTAGTAATTATAGGACATATTGTTGTATCAACCTAAAATGGAATTCGGGTTCGGTACAATACGAGCTTGCCTGAATAATTCAACTGATGATTTTACAAATTCTTCTTTATCTCCGCTTACGAAAACGATTTATTAATATTTTAAATATTTTACAAACTGACCACTTTTTTTGTCATGCTGAACGTAGTGAAGCATCTGGCTCTCGAATAAGAACTTACGAACGCAACAGAAATAATATTCGCAAGCCAGATCCTTCGTTTCACTCAGGCACCGTCCTGAACTTGCCGAAGGGATGACAAACTGAGTTAAATGTATCTTAAAGCATAATTAAAACAATGTTCGGTTTAAACTCGGTCAGTTGGAGTTACAAATACGAATTAAAGTTATGCCATGTCAAATATATCTATTATTGACAATCATAAATTTCAGCACCTGCCTATTGATAGCTCCTTTAGTTTATTCCCGATTAAATCAAGAGACGCCGTCATTGTTTTCCGCTAATTCAAATGGGTGATAGTTCTTAGTTTACCGTGTATCATTTATATCGATATTCATATTGTGCTCTGTATCAAATTCAATACCTTTTATTTTCAAAGATCTATCTATCATTGATTTTGGCAAAGGAGCGGCATCATGTGGATCATTACTACGTAAAGACAATCTCAGGGATC
>CAYVXS010000007.1:19195-19869 GCA_964454885.1 uncultured Pirellulales bacterium | reverse complement strand
GATTATGCCGGGTATTTCCTCGGAGCTGTCTTTTTCTCAATAATATTAGTCAGCCTGATAATTTCCGCAGCTTTTCGAGCCGACAAATTAATCGATCTGCTTCTCTTCGAACCCGGCTTTACCATAGCAATAATATTCGTCATTGCTATAGGATTTTCATCCATGGGGATCTCACAAACGTATATAGACAGGACAAGAAGAATCTCCGCGTACTTATCGACTCTTTCAGTTAACAGGAGCCAGATATTAATATCAAAGATATTCACGGGCGTTCTGGCCATTTTGATTTTTTTCGTACCGGCAATTATCACATGCACCCTTATACCGACTATACTTAACAATCCTGTTCCGACAAATCCCTACATAATCGTTGAGATAATCATTACATCGTTTTTAATCTCCCTGGCTTGTTACGGCATGGGTTTACAAATCGGATACAAAGGCAAAATTATCCCGATTTTCGCGGGGATAGCTTTAAGCTGCTTATTCGTCACAGTTGTTATTATCAAAGGTTTCGACATGCAAGTCATGGTCGTTCTTATAACTTTTATAATCGCCTCATTTTTACGCATCGGGTATCTGTGGAAGTCAAAATCACTTTAGGGATATTATTATGAAATCTTCAATCAATTATCCGGTAAAAGTCCTGATAACAGGTTTTATCGTCCTGACAT
>CAYVXS010000007.1:15238-19185 GCA_964454885.1 uncultured Pirellulales bacterium | reverse complement strand
CATTATTTTCCATACTTTTGTTCTGGTGTCGCTTTTTTTGCCTGGCTGTCCTGTTCGACATGAAATCGAATGATGAAATTTCAATCCAATTGAAACCATCCGGATTGTTGTCGTCAAATATCGAACGTGATCCCAATATTTCGGTAACATCCAGTGTGTACGCATGCATGAGGCCCAACAATATCATGTCACTGGGAATCGCCGAGTATTTTATATCAAGGTCACCGGGTGGATGCCGTTCCAGGATTTACTATTTTAGATCGGATGACAACTATATGTATTTAGATGAAATAACAAATCAAATTATTTGTCACTATACCTATACGGAAAAACTTCCCGAATACAGAGCAGCTACCCATGAGGTGCATTTATATATCGGCCCGGATGGAGTATCGGAAATTCCCGACCAAAATATAGGCCGATTCATAGATCCCATCATGGATTGTGATGGTTTCCCCTGGAGAAATATAGAACCACGAACACTAACGCTATTCGATAAAAACATTCGCCGGTTTTTTAATATCAATTTCGACAAAAAAACAATCTCTAAAGGCCCCGAAATAAAAAAAGACAACAGTCACAGGCCTATCCAGATAGGCATATTGAATAAAAATCCATTTTACTCATCTAAGCTGGAATGGAAGTCCCCAATTGCCGAATTTGATTACGGCGATAAAAATGTACCGTTCGAATGGCCTGATAAAATCGAAATGTGGAACTATATAGACAACGATGGTCCATATCTGCTTGTTCTCGATGAAACCGGACGAATCGACCTGCTCGACAGAACAACCCTTGACTTCGTCGGGACCGTCGGCTGGCTGCCGGCCCCGGACAAATACGATTCATCTCAAGTCGAACCGAAAGATTTATTATGCTATGATATTAAACCATTCTTTATCTGGCCCGATATTTCCGCAGAAACTTTCAAAACCGAATACAAAAAGAAAATTGAAGCGATCACGTCACAAAAAGCACCTCTTCCGGAACCGGTGGAATCAAAATCCGAATTCCTGGATATGGAGTCTGAAGAAAATCAAACCGAAAGCAATTCATTTCGGGAAAACTCAAGATCAAGATCTTACAGATACCATAGTACCGATTGGGAATGGATGAGTGATTATTCTCGTCCAATGATAAGAAGGGAAAGCAATTCATATATAAGAATCGATTTATTCCGAAAGGGAAATAATAACGAGTATCCTTATATATACAAGGGTGCTCTTGTATCCTGCCTGTCTTCAGATGGAACAATGATGGGGCTGGCTGTATTCGATGAAAAGGGGAAGAAAACCTCAATAGATTCAAGAACCACACAACACGGAACGGTTTTCTCATCAAGGAGAGGTTCGAGCTCATTCGAGACTCCATGGGCTTCTTCACTGGTCATCGGCAAATACATCGCAGAAAATCTCCATCCCCTGATATTATCTGTTCTGACATATTTTACGGCCGACAATTTCGAGGCCGGCTCGGGCCAGAGAGCGTTGTTTATCCTGCCGAATTCTTTTATGGCTATGCTGGCAAGAGATACAGATATGAAAACAATAGAAAAATTTTTCGCTTCAATTGCGGTCGTATTTCCATCAATCATAATGTCACTTATTCTTGCTTTGCGGATAAGTAAGGATGCCGAGACAATCGGGATTTCGAAAAAGGCAAGATTATTCTGGATTATCGGGACGATTTCCTTCGGAATAGTGGCTTATATTACATACAGATTGACCCGGCCCAAAATCACCCTTGTCACCTGCCAGAACTGCGGCAAGCCGAGAAGGCCGGATTTGGACCTATGCCATCGATGCAAAAGTAAATGGCATGTCCCGGAACTCATACCCCCGGCATGGCGAGTCGTTAATTGACTGGAAAAAAGACACCGTTGCATCAAAAAAGCCTGTTCTCACCTAAGCTATTCAAATCCAGGATACACCTTCTATGCACAAAAATATGGTTGAATTTTGAGCATTTATCGAGTAGTATTAACTACTTCTAAAGTAAGCTATAATACAAGGTTTTAATTTTAGGCACTTTAGGCATTTATAACTTTAGGCACTTTTAACTCGTAGAAAGGACCAGAGGATGAACAAAATCAACCGCCGTCAATTCATAAAACACAGCCTCACCGCCACAGCAGGAACATATCTGGGCTTATCGAGCCTCAAAGTTCGTCCGGCATACTCGGCCAATAATGAAATTCGCATCGCCGTTATCGGCATGGGCGGCCGGGGCGGACAACATATTCCAACTTTTCAGGACATCGAAGGTGTTAATATCGTCGCCTTGAGCGAGCCGGACCAGCAGCGTCTGGACCAGCATATCGAAGGCTACAAGAAAAGATACGAGAAACCGGACTCGGCCATACAGGGATATAAAGACTTTCGCGAAATACTCGACCGCAAAGACGTCGATGCCGTCGTTATCGCTTCGCCGAACCACTGGCACTCGCTGATGGCGATTCTGGCCTGCCAGGCGGGCAAGCACGTCTATGTGGAAAAGCCGGTAAGCCATTGTATCTGGGAGGGGCGAAAAATGGTCGAGGCGGCAAGGAAATATAACCGCATCGTGCAGGCCGGCACGCAGCAGCGTTCGTGCCCGGCGGTACAGGAAGCGGCCCGTGACATCCAGGCCGGTAAATACGGCAAGGTCAAATGGATCCACTGCTCGAGACTGAACTCCCGCCAACCGATAGGAAAAGTCACCGAGCCTCAGCCGGTCCCGGATTATATCGATTACAATCTCTGGGCGGGTCCCGCTCCGATGACGCCGGTCATGCGACAGAGCTTCCACTACGACTGGCACTGGCAGTGGAACTGGGGTGACGGCGAAACCGCCAACTGGGGAGTGCATTATATAGACGACCTGCGGCATATTATGGGCTGGAACGATGTCCCCAACAAAGTCGTAACGGCGGGGAACCGCTTCGCATGGGACGATAACGGCCAGACGCCGAATATGCACTTTTCGCTTTTCGATTATGACGGCGTGAAGGTTGTCGTCGAGATACGAAATTTACCCGATCCTATGCGTCGCGGCGGCCAAACAGGCGCCGTTTATCTGAATATGCGGGACGGGAACTATATCATGTGCGAGGACGGCCACATTCAGATTTCCCGCGGCGGCGGCTGGTACTACGACAAGGACGGCAACCGCAGTTATCAATACAAGGGTGACGGTGGAGCCGGTCATGCACAGAACTTTATCGACGCCCTTCGCAGCGGTCGCCGGCAGGACCTGAACGCGGAAGTCGAAGTCGGCCATCTCAGCACGGCCATGTGTCACCAGGCCAACGTCGCCTTTAAAGCGGGAGCCGAGGCTTCCCCGGACGAGGTTCGTGAGAGTATGAAGGACCACGAAGACGCCGTTAACACGCTCAACGATGTGCTGGAACAGCTCGGCGGAAATGAAGTCGATCTGGTCAAACAGCCTTTCATACTCGGGCCGGAGCTGACTTACGACCGCAAGCAGGAAAAATTCGTCGGAGCGAACGCCGAAAAAGCAAATCAGTATATTAAATGCTCTTATCGCGACCCGTTTATAGTGCCTGAAGCAGTATAATTTGAAATAATACAGAAATATCCGAAGCTGTTCTGAAGGTGCGCCATCATTTTGGTCACGGGATAATTTTATACCAAGAAAGCAAGGACACTGCCGGATTTATCACGAGAAAAAGCCCAATCGTCACATTTTTTTGAAAAATCTACAAAACCTTTCAAGATTCCGGTCGTAATGAGGGCAAAAAGGAATGATTTCAAAGCATTTTGAAGGCAGAGATTATCTGTCGGTAATTAAATATAATAAGAATGTCATTCAGATGTTAAATTCGGGGTAGTCGTTTTCAAAACAAATCGAATAATCAGGAAGGAGAATCCCAAAATGAAGAAAATGGCAGTCGGTATAACTTTATTGTCCGTCCTTTTATCTGTAAACGCATATTCAAATTCAGGCAG
>CAYVXS010000007.1:10548-15138 GCA_964454885.1 uncultured Pirellulales bacterium | reverse complement strand
GTATAACTTTATTGTCCGTCCTTTTATCTGTAAACGCATATTCAAATTCAGGCAGTGATTACTGGCCGACCTGGCGTGGGCCGGATATGACAGGAGCAGCAAAAAATGCCAATCCGCCTCTGACCTGGAGCGAAACGGAAAATATCAAATGGAAGGCCGCAGTCCCGGGGCAAGGATTATCTTCTCCCATTATCTGGGCGGACAAAATCTTCTTTCTGACCGCTATCGAGAGTGAAAAGGAGGGTGCATACAAGTTCGACTTTGTCTGTATGGACAGAAATAACGGTAAGATTCTCTGGCAAAAAACGGCCCGCGAGGAAGTTCCGCACGAGGGGCATCACGAAACCGGTAGTTTCGCCTCGAATTCGGCCGTTACCGACGGTAAATACGTCTGGGCGAGCTTCGGTTCCCGGGGTGTTCACTGTTACGATATAGATGGAAATCACAAATGGAGCAAAGACCTCGGAAAAATGAATATAGCCCGCGGCTTTGGTGAGGGAAGCTCCGCCGCATTGGCCGGCAACGCACTCATAGTTGTTATGGACCACGAAGGCGACTCAGTCATCTACGCACTAAATAAAGATACCGGTGACATCCTCTGGCAGAAGGACCGTGACGAAGCCACCTCATGGGCGACTCCGCTGCCGGTCGAGGTTGACGGTAAGTTACAGGTTATTACAAATGCAACGAATTTTACCCGCAGTTACGACGTCGAAACCGGAGATATTATCTGGCAATGCAGCGGCCAGACACGAAACGCAATTCCTTCACCTGTATCCGGATTCGGCAAAGCTTACTGCATCAGTGGTTTTCGCGGCAGCGCCCTGAAAGTCATCGAACTCGGCCGGACCGGAGACCTGAGCGGCACAGATGCAGTTGCCTGGGAGGTTGACCGCGACACTCCCTATGTGCCGTCTCCACTGCTATATGGTGACAAAATATATTTCCTGTCCGTCAATAATCCGATCCTTTCCTGCTATCAGGCCGAGACTGGCAAGCCGAATTTCGTAGCTCAGAAACTTGATGAAGTTAACGGTTTTTACGCTTCTCCGGTCGGTGCGGCTGGTCGTGTATATTTGCCGGCCTGGAATGGCCTCACGCTGGTTATCAAAAATTCGGATACATACGAAGTCCTGGCCTCCAACAAGCTGGAAGACCGGTTCGATGCCTCACCGGCTCTTGTCGGTAACGAATTGATTCTCAAGGGAAAAAAGTATATTTATTGTATAAGTCAGCTTTAAGATTCCCTGTTATTTTACTGACCGTTCGGTGGATACGCGACTCGGCTGCCGATTAAAATTCAGCTTATGCAGTTGAATTATCGGTCTATACGTATGTTTGGTTTCAAGCCGATATAAGACGCCACAACGTCAAATATTTTCGTTCAAATCCTGTCATAGACTGTGCAGAGACTTCCAGGGGGTACATTTACGTACATTTCCCTCATTTTATTTGCAATTCCAGCTCTATAGCTTCAAAGGGGCTTTACAAACCTGCCGATATGCCTATTATGATTTTGCAGCTTTTTTACAGAAAAAAATTATCTGGAAATTTCGTTTCAGGTGTATATCATATATATTGTTACCTGCCGTTCCAAAAACATTTTTTGGAGGATTGAGAAAATGAAACGCTCAACAATTTTAATTTTAGTCTTAACCTGCTTAGCAACGATTTGTCTGGGCCAGCGCCGATTCCGTGCCGTAACGCAAACAATAATCCAGCTCACGGAGCCGAAAACAACCGGAAAAACTTCCTTTGAAGAAGCGCTCGACAAACAACAGGACATTATTATATTCAGCAACCAAACTCTCGAACGTTCCCAGGTCGGTCAATTGGCCTGGGCGGCCATAGGTAAAAGAAGCTCGATGGGCAACTTACTGACGCTACCGGCTCAAACAGAATCACCTATACAGTTGTACATTGTAACCCATGAAGGATTGTTTATTTATATGCCGAATGAAAACAGCCTTCAACAAATAACAAACCAGGACATCCGAGGTCAGCTTGCGTCGGCATGCGCGCCGATGTCCGAGTCGGTGGCTGTAGCCGGATGCAGCTTTATCATTACAGCATCTACCAGAAGCCTGGGATCGCAACGCGGCGGCAAAAACAGGACTTCTATATATCTGCAGATCGGCCAGATCGCTCAGAACATCCAGCTTCAGGCCGTCTGTCTGGAGATGGGCTCATTGGCGATAAGCAATTTCGACAAACGGGGTGTTAATACCACCTGCAGGTTGCCCAGAAGCATCGATCCTGTGGATATTATCTGCGTCGGCTATCCCGGCAGCAGCACATCAGAATCGAATAATGCCCAGAACATAGTTCCTAAAAAAGTCGCTGTGATTGTACCGAGCGTTAATTTTCGTGACGAGGAGCTTTTTGAGACACTAAAAGCCCTGAGTAACGCCGGAGTTCAGTATATCATAGCAAGCACGAGAACGGGAATTTTAACGGGTATGCTCAGGGGTCAGGCTGAATCAGGTGCTTTGATTAGCCAGTTAAAAATCGATGATTTCGATGGTATAATCATCATCGGTGGAACCGGAGCCGTTGAGCTGATATATGATCCTGTGGTCCTTAAACTCATCCGGGCAGCGTGGGAGAAAAGAAAAGTGATCGGTGCGACATCTACAGCCCCATCGATACTGGCCAACGCCGGCATACTCAACGGTGTGAAAGTAACAGCATTACAGACCGAAAGAGCCGCGCTCGAGCAGTTGGGGGCCGTATATACAGGTGTACCAGTAGAGGAAAATATGAAGATTATCACCTGCAACGGCCCGGCGGCGGCAATCCCATTCGCCAAAGCCTTTACGGACGCCATCACAGGCAGATAATTTTTTACCCAATCCCCCTGTCACTGCCGGAGCTGTAATGATTCGTAATCGGCAGTCTCCTGTCTCTGCCAAAGGCCTTCGGCGTGATTTTTACCCCCGGCGGAGATTGCCTTCGTTTGTATTCGTTCTTATCGACCATTCGTAAAACCCGCAGGACAACATCTTTCGGCAGGCCCGATTCCACAAGCTCTTTGGCGGATTTATCCTCTTCGACATAGCCCTTGAGAATCTTATCGAGCAGGTCATAATCCGGCAGCGAATCAGTATCTTTCTGGTCGGGCTTAAGCTCGGCGCTCGGCGGCCGGGCTATCACATCTAAGGGGATAATTTCCCGTCCTGAAATTTTATTAATATACTCGGCTATCTTATAAACCATCGTCTTGGGGACATCCTTGATGACCGCAAAACCGCCCGCGGTATCGCCGTAGAGGGTCGAGTAACCTACCGCCGTCTCGCTTTTGTTGCCGGTTGTTAAGACAAGGGCGCCGGTGCTGTTACTAAGTGACATTATAATCGTCCCGCGTATCCGGGCCTGCAGATTTTCGTATGCAATGCCCTCGCTCCGCCAGCCCGCAATCGGTTTCAATTCATCGTCGTACTGTTCTAATATAGATCGGATTGGAATCGTTATAAATTCTATGCCGAGATTTTTTGCCAGCTTCCCGGCGTCACTAATCGTCTCGGGACTGTTGAACTGCGTCGGCATTGTAATGCCGATTACATTCTCCGCTCCCAAAGCGTTAACTGCAACGGCGGCGACGACCGACGAATCTATCCCCCCGCTCAAACCGATAAGGACCTTTTCGAAACCGTTCTTGCGGGTATAATCCCGTGTCCCGAGGACAAGGGCCTGATATACCTCGTCAATAATATCGACAGGTTGTGGCACGACCGGTTGAAGTGGCTCAATCTTGACACCGCCATCCGCTCCGGGGACAATATCTGCGATAAGTAAATCCTCCCCGAACGCCTTAGCCATAGTAATCGTCCTGCCGGTCGAATCGGCAATTATACTTCGGCCGTCGAATATCAGCTCGTCCTGACCGCCAACCAGGTTGCAGTAGCAGACGGCACAATTAAATTTTCTGGCGCATTGACCGACAACATCCTTCCTGACCTCGATTTTTCCGAGGTAAAAAGGCGAAGCGGAAATATTGATTACCATGTCGATTCGGCCCGCTTTTTTGAAAAATCTGGTAAGCCATTTGATGTTCCATATATCCATACAAATAGTCACGGCGATTTTCAGGCCGTTAAGCTCGAAAACCAGGGGTTTGTTGCCCTCCTGAAAATATCTTTGCTCGTCGAAGACACCGGAGTTGGGAAGCAGGCATTTTCTGTAAACAGCTTTTATCCCCCCGTCGCGAAGAATTGCCGCGGAGTTGTAAATGTAGCCTCGGTACCAGTCAACAAAGCCGACCACAATCGTCGCATCGGGGCATTCGGCTGCGAGTTTCTCAACGGCCGAACGATTTTCCTGCACGAAATGTTTCTTTAGAACCAGATCTTCCGGCGGATAACCGCAAATCCCAAGCTCAGGGAATAAAAGCAAATCGACTCCTTGCTCGATTGCCCGGCTGTAAATCGCCCGCATCCTCTCGGCATTGCCTGCCAGATCGCCCACGACAGCATTGAATTGTCCCAAACCTATACGCATACAGTTATTAGTTTTCAGGGGTTAGTCGTTGGTCAACTTAAAACTTAAAACTCAAAATTAAAAAGCGGAGAGGGCGGGATTCGAACCCGCGGT